>NZ_JBSGZJ010000226.1:0-11357 GCF_053610925.1 Streptomyces sp. NPDC054847
CACGGGACGGGAGCATCAGCGCTTCATGAGGGCGAAGACTCCCCAGCCGAGATACTCACGCGTGCAGCGTGCGTAGCGGGCGGGCTCGTTGGTGAGTTCCTCCCGTACCTCGGGGGCCAGTTCGTCGTCCGGGTTCCGGTCGAGCCAGCGGCGCAGGTTGAGCCACTGGGCCGCGGCGTACCGGTCCCAGCTGTCCTGGTCGGCCAGCATCATCTCCACGACGTCGTACCCGAGATCCTGGAACTGCCCGATCAGGTCCGGGAGCCGCAGGAAATCGGCGATGCCGGTGGCGTGGCAGCCCTTGGCGGTCTCCTCGTCCGGAGGGGTCCGCCGCCAGTACGGCTCGCCGATCAGCATCAGTCCGCCGGGACGGAGGCTGCGGCCGAGCAGCTCTGCCGTTCCGGCGACGCCGTTCCCGATCCACGTGGCGCCGACACAGGCGGCCAGATCGACCGGCTGGTCCGCGACGTGGCCGGAGGCGTCACCGTGGACGAACTCGACCCGGTCGGCGACGCCGAGTTCGACGGCGCGGGCCCGGGCCCGCTCGGTGAAGACCGTGCTGATGTCCACCCCGGTGCCCGTGATCCCGTGGTCACGCGCCCAGGTGCACAGCATCTCGCCCGAGCCGCCGGCCAGGTCGAGAACCCGTGTCCCGGGGGCGAGGTGGAGCGCTTCGCCCAGGGCGGCGAGCTTGGCCGCCGTCAGCGGGTTGTGGATCCGGTGGCTGCTCTCGCGGATGGTGAAGATGCGGGGAAGGTCCATGATCGAATTCCTTTCCGTCATGCCTTGTGGTGGGAGGGGCGGTTGACGGCGCGTCGCAGGCGTGCGATGTCCTTCCTGGGCCGCTCCTGCTCGGCGCGCGGCCGCGCGTCGGTGCGGAAGGCGGCACAAGAGTTCTCGCTCAGCAACCGGTGGTAGCCGTCCAGGCGCCGCCGGGTGAGGTGGCCGTCGTCGATGGCGGACAGGGCGGCGCAGCCCGGTTCGGTGGTGTGGGCGCAGTCCGTGAAGCGGCAGCCGCGAGCCGGTTCGGTGATCTCGGTGCAGGTCCGGTCCAGGCCCTCGTCGGCATCGTGCAGGCCCACGCCACGCAGGCCCGGGGTGTCCAGCCGGAGCCCGCCGCGGGGCAGCGGCAGCAGCTCGCGCCGTGCGGCGGCGAGAGCAGGTGGTTGTGAAGGGGGTTGATGAAACAACGTGGAGACCCTTGAGAAGGGGCCCCGCCGGACGGCAGGCGTGCCGGGACTACTCCCGGAGGGGAGAAAGGCAGGCGAAGGTCAGGACGAGGCCCGGGAAGTGAGGATGATCCGGGCACCGCGCACAGCGGTGGTCTCCACGACAGTCATCAACTCACCTCCTTCGATCTCCTGAGCGATCTTGATGTCGCTGCGGCGATCACGATAACACCTGCCGGGGACGTCGACGCCGCCCGGGCGGCGCCTTGGAGACCCGGCGGACGCGGATCCCCTCGCGGAGAGCCTTCCGGCCTTCTTGGGGACCGCGCACGCCGGTGTGGTGCGGGTGCCTCGCACGTCGCCGGCCGCGACGGACCCGACGAGAGACGTCTGCCCACGGGCCTGCGGGCGGAAAGCATGCTTCCTAGGTGAGGGCGGACGGGACCGCCGGGGGAAGCCGCGACGGGATACGTTCGAGGACCCCGCCGGCGAAGACGTCGTACAGCGGCAGTGTCTCCAGGTGGACGTACCCGATGTGGCAGTCGCACACGGTGAGGGGGCAGGCGCGGGGGCGCAGCGCGCGGCGGTACGAGCCGTCGTAGAGATTGCCGAGCTCCGCGCGGACGAAGTGGCAGCGGCGCACGGTCCCCTCGCCGTCCACCGAGACGACACTCTCGCCCGTGCGGCACGGCAGCCCCGCGGAGCGGTGCGGGTGGCGGCTGTAGGGGAAGAGCGGGTCCAGCTCCGTCCAGGCCTGTGCCTCCGCGTCGGAGAGTTCGTGTCCCTCGGGCGCGTTCACCCACAGATAGATGTGGCCGGGCAGGTCGGCGCGGAGTCTGCGCGCCTCCTCCAGATGGCCCGGGAAGCCGACGATGCCCACGCTGAAACGGATCTCCCGCCGTATCAGGTCCCGGCACTTGGCGATGAACCGGTCATAAGGCGTCTGACCGGGGTGAAAGGTGCACCACAGGGCGAGAGTTTCCGGGCACGCCTCCGCCAGCCAGTCCGTCCGGCAGCTCAGATTCGTCTGGATCGCGACCCGGCGGATGTGCGGCAGGTGCGACAACTCCGTCAGGGTCCGGCGGTACCAGGAACGGACCAGCCCCTCGCCCCATGGCGTGAACAGGACCGACAGCCGGTCCCCGGTCTGCCCGGCGGCCCATCCCGAGAAGCGCTCCAGCGCGGCGCGGTCCGCGCGCAGCTGCTCCGGGCTGTCGCGGCGCTTCGCGAACGGACAGTAGGGGCAGTCGTAGTCGCAGGACGACAACGGGCCCCGGTACAGCACGGTCAGATCCATGGACCCGCTCACTTCGGCTCGTACGAGGCCATGGCCGCCCGGACCGCGGGCGAGAACAGCTCGGGGCCCAGGGCGTCGGAATGGGCGAGCCCTTCGGGCGACAGCCTCAGCCGGCCGGGCGCGGCGGCCGCGTCGAGCCAGCCGCGGGCGGCGAACCGCTCCAGCTCCGCGGCGAAATGGCCGGCGGGAGCCGCGCCGAACCGCTCGCGGTAGCCGGCCACGTCCATCCCCTCGGCCTGGAGCAGCGACTGCAGAAGGTGCCGGCGGCGTGCCTCGTCCTCGTCGACCCGCCGGCCCACCTCCGCCCGGGAGAAGTCCTCCGCCGCCGTGAAGTCGTCGATGATGCGGCGGATCTGGCCCATGTCGACGGCGTAGTCGAAGGAGTAGTGGAGGGACGACGTGTAGGAGCGGGCACCACAGCCCAGCCCGATCATGCCGTCCGTCTGGCAGGCATGGTCGTCGGAGGCCGACGGCGGCGCGCCCGCGCGGCGGAACATACGCATGGACACCTGCTCGTACCCGCGGGCGAGAAGATGGTCGCGGCCCGCGCGGTACAGACGCAGCCGCTGCTCGTCCCAGGCGGCGTCACCCGCCGCCCCCAGGCGGCCCAGACCGGTCAGCGGGCGCACGTACAGCGGGTAGAGATACAGCTCCTCCGGCTCCCAGCCGAGGGCGGCGTCGAGCGACGAGAGCCACGTTCGTTCGGTCTGACCGTCGATGCCGTAGATCAGGTCGATGTTGAGGACGGGGATCCGTGCGTCCCGTATCCGGCCGAGCGCGGCCTCCACGTCGGCACGCCGCTGAGGCCGCACCGCCGCCCTCGCCTCCGCGTCGACGAAACTCTGCACGCCGATGCTGACCCTGGTCGTGCCGCGTTCGGCGAGCACGGCCAGCCGGTCCGCGGTCGCCGTGGCCGGCGACGTCTCCACCGACAGCGGCACCGCGCTCAGGTCGGCGCCCATCCGCTTCTCCGCGATGTCGCAGAGCCGCTCCAGTTCCCCGGCCGTCAGGAACGTCGGCGTACCGCCGCCGAACGCGGCCGCCGCGAACCGCACCGGGGCGCCGTCCCCGAGGGCCTCGCGCACAGCGACCGCCTGCCGGTCGAGGGCGTCCAAGTAACGTCCGGTCAGCTCGTCAGGGGCGCCGATCCTGGTGAACAGGTTGCAGAAACCGCACCGGACCTCGCAGAACGGGATGTGCAGATAGAGGGACAGAGCGTCCTTGGGTTCCGGTGCCCACAGTTCGCGCAGCGCCGGCCGGTCCTTGAGGGGCCGGTAGGCCGTCTTGTGCGGATAGGCGTAGACATAGCTCTGGTAGGGGCGCGGAGAGCCGGGGCCGGCGAGGGCCGCGGGGGCTGTCAAGGGGGTCGACGCGCGGGTGCTCATGCGGAGGCCTCGAGGAAGAAGTGGGCGTAGGGGACGGTCCAGACGGCCTCGTGGCCGAGGCGGTGACCGGTGAAACCGCCGTCACCGTAGGCGGTGCCGTGGTCGGAGCAGACGATGGCGAAGCACCGCCGACGGCTGCTCGCGGCGGCGAACAGCCGCCCGATGTGACGGTCGACGTACTCGAGCGCCGCGGCGTGGGTCTCCCGGGAGTCACCGTCGGCCCGGGTCGCTCCCGGCAGATGGAACCAGTTGGGCTGGTGCAGGGAGGGCACGTTGACGAACAGGAACAGCCTGCGCTCGCGCGGCAGGGAGGCCACGACCTGCTCGGCCCGCTCCACCTGCGCCTCGAAGGACGTGGGGGAGGCGACCGAGAACGAGGGCTCCCAGTGGCTCTCCTGGAACATCCCCGGCAGCACGGATCCGAGCGGCCCCTGCTTGTTGAAGAACCCGACACCGCCGATGCACACGGTGCGGTAGCCGGCCCCGGCCAGGGCGGAGATGAGGTCGGGGGTGTCGAAGACGAACGTGCGCCCGGCGGTGGTCTCGCTGCCGGCGAAACGGGCGGCGAACAGTCTCGGATGGGGCCCCTGTTCGGCCGGCGTGGGCAGGAACCCCGCGAACATCGCCTGATGGGAGGCGTACGTGAAACTGCCCGGGGCGTGTCGCTTCTCCCAGACGCCGTCCGGGAGATGACGGGCCAGATTCGGGAGCCGTCCGGCGGCGGCCAGTTCGGCGGCGACGTCGAAACGCAGGGTGTCGAGCGTGACGAGGAGCAGGTCGTCCCGCCCCACGACCTCGTTCATGTCGGGGGTGCCGGTCGCGGCCGGCGCCTCCTGGCCGCGTCCGGTGGTGATGTCAGGGTGTCGCACGTCGGTGGTTCCTCGTCCCGCGTAGTACGGCGGCGACCTGCGCCGCATAAGTGTCCTGGCCCTCCGCGCCGCCGCCGGGCATCCCGGTGAGCCCCGGCAGCAGATCCCCGAAGGCGTTGACCTCTCCGACGGCGAAACGCCGCCATCCGGTCGCCGGCAGCAGGTCGACCCCGACGCGGGAGACACCGGGGAAACAGGCAGCGGCCCGCTCACAGACCGCCAGGGTCGCGGCCCAACTGCCGCCCGCCGCCTCCGTCGCGGCACGGGCCTCGGAGAGATCGCCGCGCACGCCGCCCAGATGAAGATTGGTCATGGGCGATCGGCTGGTCCGCACCACCGCGTGGGTGGCGCGGCCTGCGACCACCACCACCCGCAGATCGGCGACCCGGCCGTGCTGCGAGGCCTTCGGCAGCCAGCGCTCGATGTGCAGTCCGTCCGGAGCGAGCGCGTCGACCAGCGCGGCGACCTCGGGCTCTGAGCCGTAGCGCCGCACCCGCAGGGAGTTGAACAGACGGCCCTGCGCGTCCCGTTCGACCGAAGTGGTGGCCTGTACGCGTCCCCCGCCCGCCGTCTCCAGGGCCATCACACCGGACGCGGACGAGCCGTGCGCCGGTTTGACGAACACCCGCCGCATGCCGGTCGCCGCCAGCAGCGAACGCACATCGTCCCAGCCGCGCACCGGCGGCGCGGCCGCTCCCGAGGTCGGCGACCCGGGCACCGCCACGCCCGCCGCGAGCAGCGCCGCATGGCACAGCCGCTTGTCGAACAGCACGGCGAGCTCCGCCGGATCGTCGAGCAGCCGTGCCCCGCCCGCTTCCGCCCGGACCGCGATGTCGCGTACGGCGGCGGTGAACCGCTCGTACCACAGCGCCGAACCCTCCACCCGGGTCGGATCGTCCACGCCGCGCAGCGCCCGCTCCACCTCGCGGTCCTCGCCCGGGGAGTCGATCCGCACCACCTCGCCCGGAAGGAACTCCGCCCGGCCGCGCAGTACGTCGAGCCAGGGCACCACCCGCGCCGCGGGCGCTTCGGCCGCACACAGCGCGTCCTGGAAGAGGGCGACACGCCGGTTGGCCGGATTGCCGACGACCGCGAGCGGAGGACCGGACGGGCGGCGGGCGGAGCCGGTCACTCGGCGACGGCCGTGTATCGGTCTTCCCTGTCGCCGGACCCGTTGCCCTCCGACTCGGAGACGTCGAGCTCCACCCCGGCAGGCACCAGGGCGTCGGACAGGCGCTGCACCATCGCCTCGCTCATGAAGTGGTGATGCAGATCGAGCTTCTTGAGGTGCGTCAGCGGCTGGCCGTTCAACAGTGCCTCCGCACCGTCGTCGCCCAGGGTGCCCATCGACAGGTCCAGCATCTCCAGTCGCGCCACGACCGGAGCGCCGGCGAGCGCCACCGCGATCTCGTCCTGTATCTCGCTGTTGCGCAGTGCCAGACACCGTAGCCTCGGCAGCCTCGTCCCCGACAGGAACGGCTCCAGGTCCGACACGTCCGCGTTCGCGCCGTACCACGACGTGCCGAGCCACAGGTCGAGATTCTCCAGCGCCGGCAGGTCGCTAGCAGCGATCCCGCGGACCACGGCCACGTCCAGACCGCCGCTCTCCACGACCAGGGTCTCCAGCCGCTCGTGCTTCACCGCAGGGAATACCAGATCCTGGCCGCCCCGCACACCGAAGTGCTCGAGCTCCGGGAAGCCGTCGAGGAGCCGGGTCACCTCACCCTGGTTGATCCAGGAGATCTCGCACTCCTCGAACGTGATGTCGCCGATGAACAGCCCGCGCAACCGCGGCAGTTTCTCCTTCGCGCCGAGCAGGGCCGATATGACCTCCCCGGGACCGGAGTCGTACACGTCGCTCCACGAGCCGACGATCAGCGCGCGCACCCGGGTCGTGTCCACCGCCGCGGCGAAGTGGGCGAACGCCTCCTCCCACTCCTCCTGGCTGTCGTAGGAGTCGACGGAGATCCGCCAGGCCACACTTTCAGGCGCCGGAAGCCCGGTCCCGGACGTGGCCTGTGCCCCGGAGGCGGGGAAGTCGAACGCGGGCAGGCCGTACCACTCCTGCAGATGGTCCGAGATGGTCATGACGGGCTCCAGACACCGGTGAGGCTTGATCGGCTGACGTGTGAGCAGTTCTACCAAGGGCCACTGACACCCCCGCCCGCGGGGCGGCCGGAGTCGGCGGCGGCCCGGACGCCGTTGTCAGACCCGCCCCTTAACGTCGGGAACAGGTCGGACGCAGCGGGCGGCCGGCGGGAAGGGGAGAGCCATGTACCGGCAGGGGGACGTCCTGATCGTGTCCGTCGCGGAGCACGCCGTGCCACCGCACGTCACCGACGCGCCGGGCGAGCCACGGGACGCACGCGGCCGGATGGTGCTCGCCCTCGGCGAGGTCACGGGCCACGCCCACGCGGTGACGGGACCCGGCCGACTGGTGCGCGAGCCGGGGCCGTTCGGCCCGATGTTCCTTCACCTCCCGGAAGGCGGCCGGGTGGTGCACGAGGAGCACGCGGCGATACCGCTGCCGAAGGGGTGGTACCGCGTCGTGCGCCAGCGGGAGTACCTGCCGGGAGCGGTGCGGATCGTCGCCGACTGAGCCGCGGCGGGCGGCAGGCGGCGGAGCACGACGGACAGAACGACGACAGGGGACGGGACTTCACATGCAGTATGCGGACAAGTGGCGGGCGATCGCGGCGGCGACAGGACCGGCGGACCGGGCCGCCGCGGAGGAGGGCGTGCGACTGGCCTACGGTGCGGCGGGGCTCGCCGCGCCCGACCGGATCGTCTGGGCGGACTCGCCCCTCTCGGGCGTGACCGCCGTCCAAGGACTTCAGGACCCGGGGCGCTCGGTGCGCGACGAGGTGCGCACCCGCCCTTGGGCCGACGAACGGCGGCGCGTCCACGACGAGTTGGGCCCCGGCGGCTGGACCGCGCTGTGGAGCGGCACCGGAGCGCTCCTGTGGGACAGCACCCGAGCCCTGGCCGACCGCATACGCACCGGCATAGTGGACGCGCTGCTCGAGAAGGCGCCGGAGGGCGCCCCCGACCGTGCCGCGGAGGAGACGAGGATCCGGGGCGTCCTGCTCGACGCCGTCCTCGGACAGCACGACGCGGCATGGCTCGCCGCCTTCGACGGCCGCAGCGACCGGCTGACGGGCCTGGCCCGGGTCGCGGAGCACGCCGGCTGGTGGTGGCCCTTCGAGAACGCCGTCGTCATCTGTGAACGGCCCTCCCGGCTGCACCGCGACGAGGCCGGCCGGCTCGACAACGGCGAAGGCCCCGCCCTTGTCTTCCCGGACGGATTCGCCCTCCACGCATGGCGCGGCATGCCCGTGCCCGCCGAGTTCCTCCGCGAACTCACTGCCCTGACCCCGGAACGGATACGCGACGAGGAGAACGCGGAACTGCGCCGCGTGATGCTCGAGTACTACGGCTACGACCGGTACCTCGCGGAGTCCGGCGCCGAGCCCGTGCACCGCGACGAGACCGGCATCCTGTGGCGGATCGCGCTCGCGGACGACGAGGACGTGGTGATGGTCGAGGTGGTCAACTCCACTCCGGAGCCCGACGGCTCGCACCGGACGTACTGGCTACGCGTGCCGCCCACGACGCGCACGGCGAAGGAGGGCGTCGCCTGGACGTTCGGGCTGGACGCCGCCGTCTACGAACCGGTGCGGCAGACCTGAGCCGTGCCGCCGTCGTCACTGTCCCGGCCCGTCGTCACGGTCGCGGGCGGGAGCAGGAGACTCACCGTGCCGTGGCCGTCAGCTCGGCGTGGTCGATGCCCAGTTCACGGGCGAGGGCCTCGTCGGCCCACTGGAGCATCGCCGCCCGGGACAGCGAGCCGGCGTACGACGTCATCTGGACGGCCAGCCCGTCGAGGAACGCCGTCAGCCGCCAGGCCGCCGCCGCCGGATCCTCGCAGGGGAACTCGCCGGCGGCCGCGCCCTCGGTCATGACCTCCGTCAGGGCGGACTTCCACTGCTGGTCCAGGGCGCGGGACACGTCCCGCAGGGCCGGTTCCCGGAGCGAGACTGCCCAGGCGTCGATCCACAGGCGCCAGCCCTTGGCCTGCCCGGTCGGGGCGTACCAGCGCACCGCCGCGCGCAGCCGGCGCAGCGCGGTGGTGCGCCGGCCGAGAAGCCTGCGGAGATGGGCCAGATCCGCGTCGGCGGCGTAGGTGAAGGCGGCGGCCACCAGCTTCTCCTTGGTGGAGAAGTGGTAGAGCACCAGGGCGCTGCTCACCCCGAGCGCGTCGGCGACGTCGGCGATCCGTACGGCTGCCACGCCCCGAGCCTCGATCTGCTCGACGGCGGCGCCGAGGATCTCCTCGCGCCTCTCCGGCACGCTCAACCGAACTCTGGCCACGGCGTCACAGTACACAGCTGATCTTGGATGAAGTCCAGCCCTGTACAGGACCTGCCTCAGGTGGCCACGGTGACACGGCGACCCCCAGGCGTCAGCCGGCCGGGACCTCCCCGGCGGCGACCCCGGCCTCGGCCTGTTCGCGCGCCGGGATCTCGCAGTGGTCCTTGAAGCCCTGGCTGGTCAGGCCGAGCGCGGTGTTCATCCTCGACCGCAGGTTCTCCACCGCCACAATCGCCGTGAGCTCCACGAACGCCGCCTCGCCCAGCACGGCCACCAGCCGCCCGGCGAGATCGTCGTCGATCTCCGGCGGGTTGGCCGTCATGGCCTCCGCGAACTCCATGACGTCCCGTTCCAGCGGGGTGTACGCGTCGCTCTCCCGCCACATGGGCACATCACGCACCTTGCGGGCGTCCATCCCGCGCTGCCTGTTCTCCCAGTGTCCGAAGTCCATGCACCAGCTGCAGCCGATCGAGGCGGCGGAGGCCATCACCGCCAGCGCCTTGAGATCCGCGTCCAGCTTGTTCCACCTGCCCACCGCCATCTCGAAGCGCAGATCGGCCCGGAGAACCCTGGGGTTGTGCCCCAGCGCGCGGACCGGGTCGAGGATCTTGCCGTAGACGCGCTTCGAGTACCACTGGGCCGCGCGCAGGAAGAGTGAGCGGTGAGGGTCGAGGGAAATACGGGCCATGACGTGCTCCTCGTGGGGGAAGCCGTGTGCTGTCACCGCTACGACGGAACGCACGCACGGAAACGTGACACGGACCGGCACCGGAACCAGCCGCGGGAGCGCCGTTCAGGAACACCGGCACCACGGCAGGCGTTGGCCGGTCATGACGGAGTGGCTGGTCGCCGACCGGGTCAGGGCGGCCTCACAGTCCACTGCTTTCCGCCTTGAAACCCACATAATGGAATGACCCCGAGCATCAGGAGGTGCCGTGTCCGGCGCTGGTTCCCCCCACTCGCTGAGGTCCCGGCTGCGCTCACTGAGGCCTGCCGCCTTCGGGGCCGACCCGGCCGGCGAGCGCCTGGCGCGCATCCGCAGCTCGCCGAACTTCGCCGACGGCGTCTTCCAGAATCCCGAAGGGACGCGCACGAGACCGTCCAGCGGCTCCATGGTGGAGTTCGCCAGGACGTACTTCGCCAAGGAGGCGAGGACACACCGCGTACCGGCCCGCCCCGTGCCGCTGCACACCACCACCGCCACCGACCTCACCAGGCCCGCCGCCTCCGGACTCCGGCTCACCTGGATGGGGCATTCCAGCGTCCTCGCCGAGATCGACGGCCGCCGGATTCTCTTCGACCCGGTCTGGGGAGAGAGGTGCTCCCCCTTCACCTTCGCCGGGCCCAAGCGCCTGCACCCGGTGCCCGCGCCGCTCGCCGCCCTCGGCAGCGTCGACGTCGTCGTGATCTCCCACGACCACTACGACCACCTCGATCTGCCCACGGTCCGCGCCCTGGCCTCCACCGACACCCTTTTCGCCGTGCCGCTCGGCGTCGGCGCCCACCTCGAACGCTGGGGCGTGTCCCCCGACCGTCTGCGCGAGCTCGACTGGAACGAGACCACGGAGATCGGCGGCATCCGGCTGACCGCGACCCCCGCACGCCACTTCTGCGGCCGCGGCCTGCGCAACCAGCAGCACACCCTCTGGGCCTCCTGGGCCGTCGCCGGCCCCGAACACCGGATCTACCACAGCGGCGACACCGGGTACTTCACCGGCTTCCGGGACATCGGCGCCGAGCACGGGCCGTTCGACGCGACGATGATCCAGATCGGCGCGTACTCCGAGTACTGGCCCGACATCCACATGACCCCGGCGGAGGGCATGCGGGCCCACCTCGACCTGCAGGGCGGCACGCCGGCCGGTGTGATGCTGCCGATCCACTGGGGCACGTTCAACCTGGCGCCGCACCCGTGGGCGGAGCCCGGCGAGGGCACCGTCGCGGCCGCGGCGAAGGCGGGAGCGCGCGTCGCACTGCCGCGGCCGGGGGAGCCGTTCGAACCCACGGCCGAGACCGTGCCGTCCGTTCCGTGGTGGCGCGGTGTGGCCACCGTGCCGGCGGAAGGCTGGTCGGCGGTCACCGCGACCGCGGAGGCGACAGCCGCGAAGCCGGCGCGAGACGCGGCGCCGGAGTCGGGCTCACCGGAGACGGCGCCCACGGCTTGACGGGCGCGAGGGCGGCGTAGCGCCTGCCGGGGGCTTGTCCTCCCGCCCCTTCCCGTAACCGGGGCAGGCCCCGGACCCCGTACCGCGCCCCGCGCGGTGCC
>NZ_JBSGZJ010000227.1:0-11309 GCF_053610925.1 Streptomyces sp. NPDC054847
GGCCAGGGGCCCTCAGCCCTTCACACAGACGACCTGCTTCAGCTTGGCGACGACCTCGACCAAGTCCCGCTGCTGGTCGATGACCTTCTCGATCGGCTTGTACGCGCCCGGGATCTCATCCACGACGCCGGAGTCCTTGCGGCACTCCACGCCGCGCGTCTGCTCCTCCAGGTCACGCGCGGAGAAGCGCCGCTTCGCCGCGTTCCGGCTCATCTTGCGGCCGGCGCCGTGCGAGGCCGAGTTGAAGGACGCCTCGTTGCCGAGGCCCTTCACGATGTACGAGCCGGTGCCCATGGAACCGGGGATGATCCCGAAGTCACCGCTGCCGGCCCGGATCGCGCCCTTGCGCGTGACCAGCAGGTCCATGCCCGCGTACCGCTCCTCCGCCACGTAGTTGTGGTGGCAGCTGATCTCCTGCTCGAAGGTGACCTTGGCCTTCCTGAACTCCTTGCGGATCACTTCCTTGAGGAGCCCCATCATGACCGCGCGGTTGTACTTGGCGTACTCCTGCGCCCAGAAGAGGTCGTTGCGGTAGGCCGCCATCTGCGGGGTGTCCGAGACGAACACCGCCAGGTCGCGGTCGATCAGCCCCTGGTTGTGGGGAAGCTTCTGCGCCTCACCGATGTGGTGATCCGCGAGCTCCTTGCCGATGTTCCGAGAACCGGAGTGCAACATGAGCCATACGGAGCCGGAGGTGTCGATGCACACTTCGACGAAGTGATTTCCGCCGCCCAGCGTCCCCATCTGCTTCGTGGCCCGCTCCCGGCGGAACTTCACCGCGTCGGCCACGGAGTCGAACCGCTCCCAGAGTGCGTCCCAGCCGCCGGTCTGGAGGCCGTACACCTTCCCGGGGTCGACCATCTCGTCGTGCATGCCGCGCCCCACCGGGATGGCCTGCTCGATCCGGGTACGGAGCCGCGAGAGGTCGCCCGGCAGGTCGTTGGCCGTCAGCGACGTCCGCACCGCCGACATACCGCAGCCGATGTCCACACCGACGGCGGCCGGACAGACCGCACCGTGCATCGCGATCACCGAGCCCACGGTGGCGCCCTTGCCGTAGTGCACGTCCGGCATCACGGCCAGGCCCTTGATCCACGGCAGTGTGGCCACGTTCCGCAGCTGCTGCAGCGCGACGTCCTCGACCGTCGAAGGGTCGGTCCACATACGGATCGGGACCTTGGCGCCCGGCATCTCCACGTACGACATATTTACTCGATTCCCCCGGAACGGCGTGAAACGCAAATGACGTGACCAATGACGGCGAAAGACTCGACAGACCGGCGGCCACGGCGGCGTGTGCGATAGACATTGTGTCCATCGGCCTCCGAACGGCGGCAACCAGTTTTCGCCGTGACAGCGGCGCGGAGCACAGACAGAAGGGAGCCCGGGCGTGCAACGAAAGGCGTACGTGCCCGGCGTGGCGGCGCTTCTCGCGGCGCTCGTGACCGGCTGCACCGCCGGCGACGGCACCGAAGGCTCCGACATCGACGCCAAGGTCAACGGTGCCAAGGCCTCCGCGGCACCCCCCGGCAAGTACCGCACGCTTCTCGAGCCGTGCGGGTCCGTCGAACGTTCCACGCTGAAGGACCTGCTGCCGGGCACCGTGACGCTCCCCGAGGAGCAGCAGCAGAAGGTCCTGCGCGGCACCGCCGCCGTCACCTACGACACGGACCGCCGCGTCGCGTGCAGCTGGAAGGGCGACGCCCCGGACGCCTCCCACCAGCTGCGGGTCGACTTCGAACGCGTCGTCTCCTACGACCCGGCCGTCAGCGACGACGACCGTGCGCAAGAAGTCTTCGAGAAGAAGCAGAATTCCGCTTCCGTTCCGATCGCGCCCCTGAAGGACGAGCCGGAGACGGACGGCGCCTCGCCGTCGGCCACCCAGAGCCCGGCGGCCGGGAGTTCGAGCGGCGCCGGCCCGGCCGCCGGAGCGTCCACGGACACGGCGGCCGGGGCTTCCGCGTCCGCCGGTACGTCCTCCTCCGCTCCCGCTCTCGAGGGCCTCGAGCCCCGGGCGCTGGACGGGCTCGGTGACGCGGCGTTCCTGGACGACGTGCTCGGCCGCGCCGGTTCCACGGTTCAGCGCCGCACCGTGAGCGTGGTGTTCCGCACATCCAATGTGATCGTCACCGTCGTCTACGGCGAGCAGCCGGCCGTGACGGGAGGAGTGCCCGACAGCAAGGAACTGCAGGAAAAGGCGCGGAGTCTGGCCCGGAACCTGGCGGAGCAGTTCGACGAGTGAGCGGCCTCGCGGCCCGGGTTGCGCCGTTTTCGCGTTCAGCGGTCCGGCACACAGTTGCGGCGGGTCCGCGTACGGTGGCCTCGCCGGTGCGTCCGGTGGCCGCTCCGACGGACCGGCTGCCCGGCCCACCGACTGCCTGACCGATCGACCGAGTACCTGATCGACCACGTGCCCGACCGAACGAGTACCTGACCGACCGAGTACCTGACCGACTGAAGGAACCATGCACCGTTCAGCCCCGCGACTCACCCGCATACTCGCCTGCGCCGCCGTCCCGGTGATGCTCGTCGTCGCAGGCTGCTCCTCGGACTCCGACAGTGCTTCCAAGGGCTCCGCCTCCTCCGCCTCCGCCACCCCTGAGGCCAAGAAGTCCCCGACGGTCGCTCCCGCCAAGTTCAGCAAGCTGCCGAGTCCGTGCGACTCGATCGCGGAGAAGACGATCGAGGACCTGGTGCCGGGCACCAAGTCCAAGGGCGGCACGGCCGGCAAGTCGTCGGACATCGCGCGGCGCGGCAGCTGTTCCTGGAACGGCCTGGACGACAACGGCGTGAAGGGCTCGCAGTACCGCTGGCTCGATGTCTCGTTCCTGCGCTACGACTCCGACGCCTCGCTCGCCGTGAGCGGCGAGCAGCGCGCCGTGGAGTCGTACGCCAAGGAGATCGCGAAGGCCAAGGGCACCGAGGGTGCCAAGGACGTCAAGACGTCACCGGCACCGGGTGTGGGCGACGAGGCGACGACGGTCAACTACACGCTGCGCAAGACCGACGAGGACTTCACCTACGCCACGATCGTGGCCCGCACCGAGAACGGTGTGGTGACGCTCACGTACAACGGCACGGGTTACGCGGGCGCGAAGAATCCGTCCGCAGCCGATCTGACGAAGGACGCCCTCAAGGCCGCCAAGGAGGCAGTGGCGTCGGTCGCCACGGCCAACAAGTAGTACACAAGTACGTAACGCCGGGAGCCCGGAGGACCGGACTCCGGTGGCATGTGCCAGGCTGTGCCCGCCGGTTCAGGATCCGCGCAGGGGCCTGTGCGGAAATCCGGTCCAGGAATTGGGGAGGGGTCGCGGGTGGCCGCGATGCAGCTGACACGCACGCACCGAATACTCATCGGGGTCGTCGTCGCGGGCGCGTTGATCATCGCCGCGATCGGCTTCGCCGGGTCGTACGCCGCCGTGCGCGAGCTCGCGGAGCAGAAGGGCTTCGGCGACTTCTCCCTGGTCTTCCCCATCGGCATCGATGCCGGCATCTGTGTGCTGCTGGCGCTCGACCTGCTGCTGACGTGGATGCGGATACCTTTCCCGCTGCTGCGCCAGACGGCCTGGCTGCTGACCTTCGCGACGATCGCGTTCAACGGCGCGGCGGCGTGGCCGGATCCGCTCGGTGTCGGCATGCACGCCGTCATCCCGATCCTGTTCGTCGTGGCCGTCGAGGCGGCCAGGCACGCGGTGGGCCGGATCGCGGACATCACGGCCGACAAGCACATGGAGGGTGTGCGGCTCACCCGCTGGCTGCTCTCCCCCGTCCCGACGTTCAAGCTGTGGCGGCGGATGAAGCTGTGGGAGTTGCGCAGCTACGAGCAGGTGATCAAGCTCGAGCAGGACCGGTTGATCTACCAGGCCCGTCTTCAGGCACGTTTCGGCCGGGCGTGGCGGCGCAAGGCCCCGATCGAGGCGCTGATGCCGCTGCGGCTGGCGAAGTTCGGCGTGCCGCTGGCGCAGACCGCCCCGGCCGGCCTGGCGGCCGCCGGCATCGAGCCGGTCCTGTTGCCCCCGGCGCCGGTGGCGCAGGCCGCGGCGCAGCCGGAGCTGCCGGTGGGCGGCGAGGCGGAGCAGCCGTCCCGGCGCGAGCCGGAGCGTGCGGTCGCGGCCCGGCGTGACGAGCCGGCTTCCGAGGTTCCCGGCGAGGAGCCGTACGAGGGTCCGGGCTCCCACGAGAGCCCGTGGTTCGCGGCTCCGCAGGTTCCGCAGGACGCGTACGAGCGCGCGTACAACCCGACGTACGTGGAGGGCCTGGAGCCGCACCCGGTGCCGGTCCCGGCGGGTCCCGGCCGCACGCGTCCGCTGGGCTCCGGGCCGTCGCCCGAGTCGCAGGCGCAGGACGGGCCGTACGAGCAGCAGGTTCCCTACGCCCCGCAGCAGGCGGTGCCGTACCAGCAGCCGTACGCCCGGCAGGAGCCGTCCGAGACCTACGCGGACAGCGGCGTCGAGGGCCCCGTGCCCTACGAGGAGCCCGCGTCCGAGCCCGCCCCCGACTACACGGCCGAGGACAAGGAGTTCGCGGAGCTCGCGTACCCGGTGTTCAGGACGTACGTCAAGGAGAACAACGACTGGCCGAAGGCCGACCACCTCGACATACTGCTCGCCGACCGCCACGGGGTGAACCACCCGCGCAGCGGGGCGCTGCTGCGCCGCCTGATGCCCGAGTTCAAGAACCGCCACCAGGCCGACCTGGAGGCCGAGCACATCGCGTGACGGGGCCGGCCCTCACGTCGAAGCCGCTTCGAGGCAGGCAGCCTCCACGTCACGCCCGCTTCTTGGCGGCCCCAGGTCACGCCCGCTTCTTTGCGGCCTCCGCCGCGAGTGCGAGCGCCACGCCCGCCACGGCCACGGCGATGTAGCCGGCGGCCGGGATCTCCCACCATTTGTGGAGCAGGCCCCAGGGCTTGTCGCCGAAGGTCAGGCCGGCCCAGCCCAGTACGCCCTGGACGCCGGTCACCCAGCCGATGATCGCCGCGATTTCCTTCATGCCTCCACCGTCTCCCGGTGCCGTGGCCGTTTCGTCGTGCGCACGGCGGATCCCGGGGTAGGCCGAAGGATGCAGAAACGCCGCAGGGCCCTCACCCCTCACGGGGCGAGGGCCCTGCCGGGCACGGTCGTCAGGCGGCCAGCAGTTTGCGGACCCGGTCCGCGCCCACTGCCAGCAGCAGCGTGGGCAGACGCGGTCCGGTCTCACGGCTGACGAGCAGGCGGTACAGCAGCGCGAAGAACGAGCGCTGGGCGATCTTCAGTTCCGGCGTGGGCTTGGCGTCCGGCTCCAGACCGGCCATCACCTTCGGCACGCCGTAGACGAGCGTGGTCAGGCCGTCCAGGGACCAGTGCGTGTCCAGGCCCTCGAGCAGCAGCCGCAGCGACTCGCGGCCCTCGTCGTCCAGGGTGGCGAGCAGCTCCGTGTCGGGCTCGGCGCGGACGACGGTGCGCTGGTCGGCCGGGACCTGGGTGGTGATCCAGTTCTCGGCGCGGTCCAGCCGCGGCCGTGCCTCGTCGAGCGAGGAGAGCGGGTTCGCCGGGTCGAGGTCGCTGAGGATGCGCAGGGTCTGCTCGTCGTGGCCGCCGGTGATGTCGACGACGGAGGCGAGCGTGCGGTAGGGCAGCGGGCGCGGGGTGCGCGGCAGCTCACCGGCGGCGGTGCGGACGGCCCGCGAGTACGCGGCGGCGTCGGCCGGCAGCGCGCTGCCGTCCTCGACCTTCGCGGCGAGCTTGTCCCACTCGTCGTAGAGCCGCTGGATCTCCTGGTCAAAGGCGATCTTGAAGGACTGGTTGGGCCTGCGGCGGGCGTACAGCCAGCGCAGCAGCGGCGCCTCCATGATCTTCAGCGCGTCGGCCGGGGTCGGCACACCGCCGCGCGACGACGACATCTTGGCCATGCCGCTGATGCCGACGAAGGCGTACATGGGGCCGATCGGCTGGACGCCGTCGAAGATCTCGCGGACGATCTGCCCGCCGACGACGAAGGACGAGCCCGGGGAGGAGTGGTCGACGCCGCTCGGCTCGAAGATCACTCCTTCGTAGGCCCAGCGCATCGGCCAGTCGACCTTCCAGACGAGCTTGCCGCGGTTGAACTCGCTCAGCCGGACGGTTTCGCTGAAGGTGCAGGCGGTGCAGGTGTAGGCCAGCTCGGTGGTCGTGTCGTCGTACGAGGTGACCGTGGTCAGGTCCTTGCCGCACTGCCCGCAGTAGGGCTTGTACGGGTAGTACCCGCCGGCGCCGCCGCTGCCGTCGTCCTCCGCGGCCGCGCCGGAGCCCTCCGCCGCCTCGAGCTCGGCCTCGTCGACCGGCTTCTGCGACTTCTTCGCGGGGGCCTTCTTGGTGCGGTACTGGTCGAGGATCGCGTCGATGTCGCCGCGGTGCTTCATCGCATGCAGGATCTGCTCGCGGTAGGCGCCCGACGTGTACTGCTCCGTCTGGCTGATCCCGTCGTACTCGACGCCCAGCTCGTCCAGGGCGGCGGTCATCGCGGCCTTGAAGTGCTCGGCCCAGTTCGGGTGGGCGGAGCCGGCGGGCGCGGGGACGGAGGTCAGCGGCTTGCCGATGTGCTCCGCCCAGGACTCGTCGATGCCCTCGACGCCGGCCGGCACCTTGCGGTAGCGGTCGTAGTCGTCCCAGGAGATCAGATGGCGGACCTCGTGGCCGCGCCGCCGGATCTCGTCGGCGACCAGGTGCGGGGTCATGACCTCGCGGAGGTTGCCCAGGTGGATGGGGCCGGAGGGGGACAGTCCGGAGGCGACGACGACCGGTTTGCCAGGCGCACGTCGCTCCGACTCGGCGATGACCTCGTCCGCGAAACGGGAGACCCAGTCGGTCTCGGTGCTGCTCTGAGCCACGGTCGGCACGTCCTTCTTTCTCGAAGCTTCTCGAAGCTGGCTGAAGCTGGGGCGGAGCTGGGCGGAGCCGGAGCTCTCAGTCATTCTCCCAGACGGAGCAGATCACTCCGGGCTCTGCGGGGCGCGGCTCATTGTTCCGGGAAACCGCTTGTGTCTCCATGGGATACTTGACAACCGCAACAGACCTTCTCCTATCGGAACGGAAGCTCATGGCCTCGGTCCCTTCCCTCGCTTCGAATGTGCAGCAGCGCCTCGCGGACGCCCTCACGGCAGCCCTGCCGGAGGCCGGTGCCGCCGACCCCCTGCTGCGACGAAGCGACCGGGCCGACTTCCAGGCCAACGGCATCCTGGCGCTGGCCAAGAAGCTCAAGGGCAATCCCCGCGAGCTGGCGGCCAAGGTCGTGGACGCCATCGGCCCGAACGACGTCCTGGGGGACATCGAGGTCTCCGGCCCCGGCTTCCTGAACATCACGATCACCGACATGGCGATCACGCGCACGCTGGCCGCGCGTGCGGCCGACGACCGTCTCGGCGTGCCCTTCGCCGCGGAGTCCGGCACCACGGTGATCGACTACGCGCAGCCGAACGTGGCCAAGGAGATGCACGTCGGTCATCTGCGGTCGGCCGTGATCGGTGACGCGATGGTGCAGATCCTGGAGTTCACCGGCGAGAAGGTGGTCCGCCGCCACCACATCGGCGACTGGGGCACCCAGTTCGGCATGCTCATCCAGTACCTGATCGAGCACCCGCACGAGCTGGACCACAGGGACGGCGTCTCCGGCGAGGAGGCGATGTCCAACCTGAACCGCCTCTACAAGGCCTCGCGCACCCTGTTCGACTCCGACGAGGAGTTCAAGGACCGGGCCCGGCGCCGGGTGGTGGACCTCCAGGCCGGCGACGAGGAGACCCTCGCGCTGTGGCAGAAGTTCGTCGACGAGTCGAAGATCTACTTCTACTCGGTCTTCGAGAAGCTCGACATGGAGATCCGGGACCCCGACATCGTCGGTGAGTCCGGGTACAACGACATGCTCGACGAGACCTGCCGCATCCTCGAGGAGTCCGGCGTCGCCGTGCGCTCCGAGGGCGCGCTGTGCGTGTTCTTCGACGACGTGAAGGGCCCCGACGGCAATCCGGTCCCGCTGATCGTGAAGAAGTCCAACGGCGGCTACGGCTACGCCGCGACGGACCTCTCCGCGATCCGCGACCGTGTGCAGAACCTCGGCGCGGACACCCTCGTGTACGTCGTCGACGCCCGTCAGTCCCTGCACTTCAAGATGGTCTTCGAGACCGCCCGCCGGGCCGGCTGGCTGAACGACAAGGTCAAGGCGGTCCAGCTGGCCTTCGGCACCGTGCTGGGCAAGGACGGCAAGCCGTTCAAGACCCGTGAGGGCGAGACGGTGCGGCTGGTGGACCTGCTGGACGAGGCGATCGACCGCGCGACGGCGGTGGTGCGCGAGAAGGCCGAGAAGGTGGGCCTGAGCGAGCAGGAGATCGTCGAGAACGGCCGGTACGTGGGCGTGGGCGCGGTGAAGTACGCCGACCTGTCGACGTCCGCGGTGCGCGACTACAAGTTCGACCTGGACCAGATGGTGTCGTTGAACGGCGACACGTCCGTGTACCTGCAGTACGCGTACGCCCGGATCCAGTCGATCAAGCGCAAGGCGGGCGACCGCAGCCCGGTCGCGCACCCGGAGCTCGCGCTCGCCCCGGCGGAGCGTGCGCTCGGTCTGCACCTGGACCAGTTCGGTGAGGTGCTGGCCGAGGTGGCGTCCTCGTACGAGCCGCACAAGCTGGCCGCGTACCTGTACCAGCTGGCCTCGCACCTGACGACGTTCTACGACCAGTGCCACGTGCTGAGCGCGGACAACCCGGCGGAGGTCGTGGAGAACCGCCTCTTCCTCGTCGACCTCACCGGGCGGACGCTGCACCAGGGCATGGCGCTGCTGGGCATCCGGACGCCCGAGCGTCTCTGATCACACCGTTCCACCCACTGGCCGGACGAGTCAGCGAGCCACCCACTCGCCCTTGTCCGGCCAGTAGTCGTACATGGGACGGCCTTCCGCGGCACTGGTACGGAACGGCCTGCCGCCGTCGTCCACGCGGACGGTCCCGCTCCGGTCACCGCTGCTCCAGGCGACCTCCAGATACCAGCTGACGTCGTGCCCCTCGGTGTGCACGTCGAAGTTGAGAACCTGCGGATCGTTCGACGCCACCTTGTACGGGAAGTCCTTGGCGGGCACGGTCAGATCGCCGTCCGTTCCCGCGACGGGCTTCACGACGGGGCGGCCCGCGTCGAGGTCGATGTCGAAGGTCTGCGGGGTGACGCCGCTGCCGCACCCCTCGCCCATCGAGTACGCGTTCCAGGCGAGCGCCGCGCCCCGGGCAACTGTCCGTACGTACACGGCGTTGATGACGACCGAATCCTCGGTCCTGCCGGTGGCGGTCAGCTGGAGCTGCATGTGGCCGGCGTCGACGCCGCCGAGCACGCCGGCCCAGCGCCGGCGGTCCTGCGGGGCGGGCGGCGGGGGGACTCCGTCCGGCTTCCCCTCGAAGAGGTAGTACTGCCCGCACGGCGACGCCCAGTTGTACGAACTGACCCCCACGCGCAGCGGCACGCCGCCGTTCCCTGCCGGGGCCTTGCCGTCCCCGGAGGCCTCCGCGGACGGGGTCGCGCTGCGAGGGGAGGCACTCGGGTCCGCGCTGCCGCTCGGTGAGGCGCTCGTCGAGGGTGAGGCGGAGCCGGTGACGGAGGCGGAACGGGACACGGCCCCGGTCGGCGCGGCGGCTCCGGCAGGCCCGTCGGCCGAGGCGCCCGTGGCAGCCGTGTCCCTGGAGTCGCCGGAGTCGCTCGCGACGACTGCCACGGGGACGGCCATCGCGACGACGGCGGCTGCGGCGAGGGCCACGAGGAGGGCCTTGCGCCGGGAGCGGTGGACGGTGCCGGGCCGCGGTCCGCCCTCGACGGTGGCGCCGGTGGCAGGCGGCGGAGCGGGCTCGTCCGCGGCGGGGGCGGAGCCCGCCTCGGCCGTGCCGCCGGTGCTCGCGCCGCCGTCCGTGACGCCGGTCCCGCGTCCCGCTTCCTCGTCGGCCGCGGCCTCCACGGCCGGCGCGGCGGTCGGGGTCGCCGTCTCCGCTCCGGCGCGTCCGCGTCGGCGGGCCTCGTCCGCGAGGATCCACCGCCGGTGCAGATCGACCAACTCCTCGCGCTGCGCACCGCACAGCCGCGCGAGCCGGTCGATAGATGCGAACTCGGCCGGAACTGCGTCACCGTTGCAGTAGCGGTGCAGCGTCGACGTGCTGACGTGCAGCTTGGCGGCCAGCACTCCGTAGCTGAGTCCGGAGCGGTCCTTCAACTGCCGCAGCACGGCCGCGAGCTGGTCGGCCTCCGGCGTCGTCGCCACTGCTGTTCTCCCCCGCGTCGCCGGTGCCACGTCCCGGAACGGCGTTCCAGGGAAGGGCTTTTCACCCAGGTCAGAGTACTCGCAGGCATTCCGGCATCCCCAATGGTCCGGCCGGCGTTGCGGCCGGAATCCGCCCCTCGCCAACCTGTGACCACGCCGCAAGGCACCGACAGAGAACGACCTTTCAACGGGGAGAACAACCAATGCGCACCAACCTGATCCGCACGACGGCCGTCGCCGCCACCGCCCTGATCGCGGCCCTCTCGCTCACCGCCTGCCAGAGCGACGACGGTGCCCGGGACGAGGGCGCGGCCCCCTCCGCGAGTGCTCCCGCCCCGCAGAAGCCGACCCAGGACCCGACCGCGGACCCGAAGGCGTCCCCGACTTCGGACCCGGCCGGGTCCGCGAGCCCGTCGGCCGGCAAGCCGGCAGGCAACGGCAAGGGGAACAGCGGAGGCAACACCGGCGGCACGGGTGGCTCCGGCGGTTCCGCCGCCGGCTCCGGTGGCGGTACCGAGGATGCGGGCCCGGTCACGACCGCATGCGGCGCGGACGTGAAGGTCACCTACAGCACGGTGCGCCGGCCCATCAACCACGCGCTGCTCACCATGACCAACACGGGCTCGAAGCCGTGCAACGCGTACCACGCGCCGCTGCTCCGCTTCGACGACGCGCAGGCCGCCACGGCCGTCAACCAGGACAGCAGGCCGCAGGCCGTCGTCACCATCGCCCCGGGCGAGTCCGCCTACGCCTCGATCATGCTCGCGGCGGCGGACGGCAGCGGGAGCGACGGCCGTACGGCCGCCCGGCTCGCCGTGCACTTCGCCCCGCGCAGCGGCTCCGGCTCGACCGACGCCGCCCCGGCCGTGATCAGCCTGCCGGCCGACACGTACACCGACACCACCACGACGGTCAGCTACTGGCAGGGCTCGATGGACGACGCCCTCATGTACTGATTCCTGTGCGGGCGAGCGGGGGGCCCCCACCGCCCGGGCCCCCCCACAGCGGCGCCCCCGCACCCCCCGAGCGGGTGGGGCAGGCGTGCAGATGGCGGGTGGATA
>NZ_JBSGZJ010000228.1:0-11209 GCF_053610925.1 Streptomyces sp. NPDC054847
CGCCGATCGAGGTTTGCCTGTGACCAGCCTGTCTCACTCCCGCGTGTAATAGAAGTAGAAGGTCACGGCGGCCACACCCGCCCCGACCGCCACGCCGATCCCGGCGGCCCGCAGGACGCTCCCTCCGGCGAGACTGGTCAGGAATCCGACCGTCGCCGCGGTCAGGGCCCCGTAGGCCAGGGCCCGCATTTCACGGGGCAGCGCGTGCTGGACGCGCATCAGCGCGAACAACAGCACGGCGATGACGACCGCGGTGATCACTCCGAGGACCCACTGGCCCCCGGTCGCCACGCCGTCGTTCTGGGCCCGCTTGATGAACGCTGCCCAGATACCGAGGACGAGTCCCACGGTGACGGGCACCGCCCAGGCGGTGGGACTGTGGTGCTGTCGTTCTGAAGTCCGGCGCCGGCGGTGCGGCATCGCTGCGTGTGCGGCCATGACGGAACGCTCCTTCCCTCTTCCCCCGCGCCTCTTCAGGGCACACCCGTGGGCGGCCGCGGGCAAGTCCTGGGAGGACCGGACCGGGACCGGCGCTCCGTTGCCGGGGGTCGTCCGCAACGAACCCGCGGAAACGGGCGTCTCATGTCCCAGGGGCCACACGTTCCCGTACGCAGAGGTTCGGAGGCCGGTTTGGACAGCGCGACCTGGCAGAGCGCGGAGGAGGACGGGGCAGGGGCCCCGTACGGCACGGCCGGCTCCGGCGCACGGCGCACCGCGGGATGGCTCGCCGCGCTGCTGCTCCTCGCCCCCACCGCCGTCGCCGCGTGCCGCGCCGCGGACACGGACGGTGTCACGCCCGTCCCGCAACTGCTCGCGTTCCTGCCGTGGCTGCTGCTGCCCGCCGGCGCCGCCCTGCTCCTCGCCCTGCCGGCGCGCAGCCGTTTCCTCGCGGGCTGGGCGGTCGCGGTGCTCGCGGTCACGGGGTGGTTCGTCAGGCCCTACGACACCGGGCTGACCGAGAAGCCGCCCGGTCCCGTCGTCGCCCGCCTCGACGTGCTGACCTCGAACATCGAGTTCGGGCAGGCCACAGGGGCGCTGGTGGCCACGCTGCGCCGCGAGCGGCCGGACATCGTCTTCGTCCAGGAATGCGACCACGCGTGCGCCGATGCCCTGGAGGCGGACGTGCCGCGTGCCGACTACCCGTACCGCCATGTCGTGGCGGACTTCTCCGCCGCCGGTTCCGCGATCCTCAGCAGGCATCCGCTGCGGCCCGCCCCCGGTGTCGACAGCACGCTCGCCATGCCGGGGGCCGTCGTCGACGTCGCCGGGCGCGAGGTCGGCCTCCAGCTCGCGCATCCCCTGCCGCCGGTCCCTGAAGCCGTGGACGACTGGCGCCGGGAACTGGGGCTGCTGCGGAACCACGCGGCCCGCGCGAAGGGCTCGCCGACCGTGGTGGCGGGCGATTTCAACGCTGGCCAGGACCACGCCGCGTTCCGCCGCATCCTCCGGGCGGGCGGGCTGAGCGACGGCGCCACCCTCGCCGGCGCCGCCCGCACGCCCTCCTGGCCGGCCACGCTGCGCCGCCCGCTGGGCACGCAGATCGACCATGTGCTGGTCAGCGACGACTTCTCGGTGCGCCGGGCCCGCTTCCTGGACCTACCGGACACCGACCACCGCTCGCTCCTCGTCGAACTCGAACTGCACGACGTGCGCTGACCGCCGGTGGGAGCGAAAGTGGGTACGTGGTGCGGGACGGCGGGGGCCCCGGTCAGGAGGCACCGGACGGGCGCCTCGCGCCGTGACCGTGTGACCGGCTCACCGCCGAGGACGGCACACCGGGCACCCCGCACGACGGACCACGGAGCGGACGCCATGGACCACGAGCAGAAGAACGAGCAGGTCGACGAGCAGATCATCGACGACATCGGGAACCTCGTCGCCGAGGAGCGGGCGCTGCGCGACCGTTCCACCGACCAGCGCGGCCTCGCTCCCGACGAACAGGCCCGGCTGCGGCAGCTGGAGATCCGTCTCGACCAGTGCTGGGACCTGCTGCGCCGGCGTCGCGCGAAGGCCGAGTTCGGTGAGGACCCCGGCACGGTGCGGGAACGGCCCGCCGAAGAGGTGGAGAACTACCGCAGCTGAGCACGGTCGCGGCAGGGCGGGCCGCGATGGAGCTTGCGCCCGGCGGCCCGTTCAGGGTCTCTTGAAGCCATGGGACGACGCGAGGACGGCAACGGCGGCCGCACGGGGCGCCTGACGCCGCCGGCCTGGCTGATGCACGGTCTGCGGCCCGCGTCCGTGCCCGTCCCCAAGGCCGCTGTCGGCCGCGCCGCCGTCGCCCTCGCCGCGCCACTGGCCGTCGGTCTGGCGACCGGCCGCCCCGAATACGGCGCGCTGGTGTCGATGGGCGCACTGGCCGGTGTCATCGGCGACACCGCCGACGCCTACCGGATGCGTCTGCTGAACATCGCAGTCCCGCAGTTCTTCGGAGCGGTCGGCGTGACCCTCGGCATCCTGGTTCACGGGGAGGGCTGGGTCGCGGTCGGTGCGCTCACCCTCATCGCGCTCGTCTCCGGCATGATCTCCTCCATCGGCGCGGTGGCCTCCGTGTCAGGGCTGCTGCTCCTGCTCAACGCGGTGGTGGGGGCGGGGCTGCCGATGCCGGGGCCCTGGTGGAAGGCGCCGCTGCTGCTGACGCTCGGCGGGCTGTTCGTCCTCGTACTGACCCTGCTGGCCTGGCCGGTGCGTGCCCGGGTCCCGGAGCAGGCGGCGGTCGCCGCGACCTACCGCAGCGTCGCCGCGCTGCTGGCCGCCGCGGGCACCACCGATTACGACGCCCGCCGTCAGGACGTCACCCAGTCGCTCAACACCTCGTACGACCTCGTCCTGGCCCGGCGTGCCCGCGACCACGGCCGGCGGGGCGGGCTGGTCCGGCTGCTCGCCCAGCTCAATGTGATCGTCCCGCTCGTCGAGGCGGCGGCCGCGGCGCACCTTTACGGGCGTGCCTCCCGGCGGCCCCAGATCGCGGCGGTGGTACGCGAGTTGGCCGACTCGGTGGAGCAGGAGCGCACCACCGCGCCCGAGTTCGTGCTGCCCGAGCCCGAAGGCCCGGCCGACCGTGCCGTGAACAGCGCCCTGCGCCACGCGTCGGCAGTCGTCCACCGGACCGACCCGGACCCCGCGGGTGTGGACGACCGGCTGGGCCGGCCGGCGGCGCTCGGCGTCAGGGCGCGGCAGGCGGCCCGCAACGTACTGCTGTCGGAGTCCTCTTGGCGCTACGGGCTGCGGCTCGCGCTCTGCATCGGGCTGGCGCAGACACTGGTGTCGCTGATCCCGGTCACACGCTCCTACTGGGTGGCCCTCACCGTCACGTTCGTCCTGAAACCGGACTTCGGCTCGGTGTTCTCCCGCGCCGTGCTGCGTGCGCTCGGCACGGCCGCCGGTCTCCTCGTCGCGGCCGCCGTGCTGGCGGCGGTGGAACGCGGCTGGTGGGACGTGCCCGTGATGATGGTTCTCGCGGCGCTGATCCCGGCGTTCTCCGTCAAGGGCTACGCCTTCCAGACCGCGGCGATCACCCCGGTGATCCTGATGCTGTCGGACATCCTCAACCACGAGGGCTTCCATCTGGTGCTGCCGCGTCTCGTGGACAGCCTCATCGGGTGCGCCATCGTGCTGGTGGCCGGCTATCTGATGTGGCCGGAGAGCTGGCACACCAGGATCGGGGACCGGCTCGCGCAGTGCGTGGAGGACACGGCGCACTATGTGGCGTCCGCGTTCGGCGGCATGGACCACACGGAGCGCGCGCACGCCCGGCGGCGGATCTACCGCGACCTGTCCTCCGTGCGTTCCGAGTTCCAGCGGGCCCTGACGGAACCGCCGCCGACCGGCGCGCGGGCCGCCGCCTGGTGGCCGCTGGTCGTCGCCGCCGAGCGGATCGTGGACGCGACGACAGCGGCGCGGGTCCGCGTCGACCACGGCGCCGAACCGCCCGACGCCACCGAGGTCACCGACATCGAGCGGCAGCTGCGCGAGCTGGCGGACGGGCTGCGGTCGAGCGAGGTGCTGGTCGAGGTGCGGGCGGATCTGCCGGGCGACGAGGAGGGTGTGCTGGCGCCGCTGCGCCAGGAGGTGCGGGCGGCGCGGGCGATCGCGTCACCCGCGCCGAGGTCGTGAGGGCGCTCCGCCGCCGCGTGCTCCCCGCCGGACCGGTCAGCCCTTGTGCCGGGCGCCGTGGAGCCGCTCCAGCTCACGCCGGTCGCGCTTGGTCGGACGGCCGGCACCGCGGTCACGTACCGCCGCCGGGGCGGCGAACTCCTTGGGCGGGGGCGGCGGGCTGTTGTCCACGTACGCCTCCGCCGCGACCGGCGCGCCCACCCGCTTCCGAAGGATCTTCGAGACGACCACAAGACGCTCGCGCCCGGCGTGGAACAGCCGTACCTGGTCCCCGACGCGCAGCGCCTGGGCGGGCTTGACGCGCTCGCCGTTGACACGCACATGGCCGGCGCGGCAGGCGGCGGACGCCTGTGAGCGGGTCTTGGTGAGCCGTACGGACCAGATCCACACGTCGACGCGTACGGTCCCCTCGCCTGACGTGGACGCTCCCTCTGCAGCCATGTCCCGACTCTACGACCCGCGGCGCTCCGCGGCACGGACCCGTACGGAGGGGACCGGACCCGGCCCGCCCCACCCGTGCGGACGGGAGCGGACCCCGCCCCCTCACCCGTACGCACACATCCGACTACGATGCGCACGATCCCCCGGAACGGAGCCTTCCCTCCGTACGGGCGACCCCTTTCTGATGCGCCGGCACCTACCGCGCGGCACAAGGGCTTTCGGAGACTTCCATGCGCAGCAGCTCCGGCAGAGGGCTCCGGCCCAATGTCCTCGGGACGTTCGACACCATCGTCATGGCCGTGGCGGGCAGTGCCCCCGCCTATTCGATCGCGGCCACCACGGCGGTGCTCGTCGCCACGGTCGGACTCGCCGGTCCCGCGGCGCTGCTGTACTGCGCGATCCCCATGCTCGGCATCGTCCTCGCCTTCGGCAGGCTCGGCCGTATCGACGTCAACGCGGGCGCCGGTTACTCCTGGGTCGGGCGAACCCTCCACCCGTTCCTGGGCTTCCTCTCCGGGTGGGCGCTGGTCGTCTCGACGACGATCTTCATGGTGGCGGGGTCGCTGCCCGCGGGCGCGATGACCCTGGCCCTCTTGGACCCGGATCTCGCCGACGACCGGTTCCTCGCCACGGCCGTGGGGGCGGCGTGGTTCGTGGCGATGCTGCTCGTCGTGCTGGGCGGGGCGCGGCTGACGGTACGCGCCCAGCTGATCCTGACCGGCACCGAGCTGGCGATCCTGCTCTTCTTCGTGGGGGCCGCCGTGCTGCACGAGGGCGCCGCGACCGCCTTCGACTGGTCCTGGTTCGGCTTCTCGCACTTCGACGGGCCGGCCGGCTTCGCCTCCGGGGCGCTGATCGCCACGTTCTACTACTGGGGCTGGGACGTCACCAGCAACCTCAGCGAGGAGACCCGGAACAGCCGCCGCACCGCCGGGCTGGCCGCGCTCGTCGGTGTCGGGATCGTCTTCCTGCTGTTCGAGGCGTTCACGATCGCCGTCAACGTCGTCCTGACGCCCGGCGAGATCCAGGCGGCCGGAGCGAACGTGCCGGCCGTGCTCGGGGCCGCCGTCTGGCCCGGTGTCGGCGGAAAACTGCTGGTCCTGGCGGTGCTGCTGTCGACCGTCGCCACCTTGGAGACCACCCTGATCCAGGTCACCCGCTCGCTGTTCGCGATGGGCCGCGACCGGACGATGCCTGCGGCGCTGGGCCTGGTCCACCGCCGCTGGAACACACCGTGGGCGGCCGTGACGGTCGTCGGCGTGGTCGCCCTCGCCATGTTCGTGGCCTCCACGGCACTCGGCTCCGTCGCCGACGTGGTCGCCGCGGCGGTCGCCGCGATAGGCCTCCAGATCGCCTTCTACTACGGGCTCGCCGGGATCGCCGCCGTCGTCGCGTACCGCAGGATGCTGCTGGTGTCCGTGCGCGAGTTCGTGCTCGGCGGCGTCTGGCCGCTGCTGGGCGCGCTGTTCATGCTGTGGATCTTCTTCGAGTCGCTCGGTGAGCTGAGCGGCGCCTCGATCGCGATCGGTCTCGGCGGTCTCGCCTCGGGACTCGTCCCGATGGTCCTCTACTGGCGGCGGGGCAGCGCGTACTACCGGCCGGCCCGGCTGGACGCGGCCCGTGCCGTCACCGGGGACGGCACCGGTGACCGCGGCCACCATCGCGGTGACTACGCCGACAAGGCGCTGGCCACGGACTTCTGAACACCACCCGGACCGCTGAGGGCCCGTCGCACGAAACGCACCGCCGAGGGGAGTGACGCAGATGGCCGTACGCCGCCGCTTCGTACCCGACTTCGATCCCGCCTTCGGGGACCGGCCCCTCACCGACGCTCTGCACGACATCGTCATCGGCCGCTGGCAGGGCGTCCGCGATCTGCTGCACGCCACCGGCGACGACTGGCCGCTGCGCACCCACCGGATACGGCTGCTCGCCCATGCCGCTGCCGGCTCCTCCGCGGCCGAGATATGGCGGGCCGCGGAACCGGACCGCCCCGACGCCGCGGTCCTCGGCGCCGCCACGGACGTCGTCCGCGCGTTCCAGCGGGTGATCGCCACCGGCCGCGGCGGGGCCGACCGCACACGGCTCGACGCCGCGGTACGTGCCTGCCTCACCGCCGCCGACGCCCACCCCGCCGACCCGATGCCGTGGGTGTCGCTGCTGACGGTGGCCCGGCTCTACGAGGACGGGGTCCCCCGCCGTGAACTGCGCGGCTGGTGGGACGAGCTGCGCCGGCGCGACCCGTACAACGTCGAGGGCCATGTGCAGCTGCTGCGCTACCACTCGGCCCGATGGCACGGCACGCACGGCCGGATGTACGACTTCGCCCGCGACGCGGCAGGCGCGTCACCGCCCGGCTCACCGCTGCCGGTGCTGGTGCAGATCGCCCGGGCGGAGGAGTACCGGTACGTCGCCGACGCCGCGCAGGGCCGGGTCGTGCGCGGATTCGACCAGCACTGGAAGCACGAGCTGGCGATCAGGGAGATCCGCCGCACCTGGGAGCGGTGGGTCCTGTGGCGTACGGACGGACCCGTCGCGCCCGAGGAGATCGGGGAGCTCAACTACCTCACGCACGCCGCGTGCCTCGCGGGACTGCGGCAGGAGGCGGGCGGACTGTTCCAGCTGCTCGGCGCCAGGGCGGCGTATCTCCCGTGGGCGTACACGGGAGACGCCGCCGAACAGTTCACGAGGTGGCGCGCACAGACGGGCGCCACCTCGTGAACGCGCTGCCGGGTCAGACGCCGATGTCCCCGCCGTCCTTGCGGTAGACGGCGACGACCGACGGGCGGACCAGCTTGCCCGGTCCGTCGGGCCAGGCGCTCGCGGGCTTCTCGACGGACGCGCCGTCGACCTCGCCCGGGTGCTGCACCGCCACCAGGACACGACGGTCCTGGATCACCGGGCCGCAGGTCTCCGCACCGATCGGCACGGTCAGGAACTGCTTCAGCTCACCACGGCGCTCGCCCTGCGTCGCCACACCGAAGAGACCGTCGTGGGTGCCGAGCGCGTTGCCGTCCGTGGAGAGCCACAGGTTCCCGTGCGCGTCGAACGCCACGTTGTCCGGGCAGGAGATGGGGCTGACCCTGTCCTTCGGGAAACCGGCGAAGTAGGTCGCCGGGTCGTTCGGGTCGCCGGCGACCAGGAAGAGACGCCAGGCGAAGCCGTCCGACGCCGGGTCGTCCCAGTGCTCGGCCAGCTCGAGGACCTGGCCGTGCTTGTTGCCGTTGCGCGGGTTGGCCTCGTCCGCGCCCGCCTTGCCGGCGGCGCCGCGGTCCTTGTTGTTGGTGAGCGCCACGTACACCCGGCCGGAGCGGGGGCTCGGCTCGACGTCCTCGGGGCGGTCCATCTTCGTCGCGCCGACCTTGTCACCGGCGAGACGGGTGAAGACGTACACCTCCTCGGCGGTCATGCCGGGCACGTGCGACACGTCGCCCGTCGCGAGCGGGATCCACACGCCGGAACCGTCGAACTCGCCGTCGTTCGGGAGCTTGCCGGTGCCGTCGATCTCGGCGGCGGGGCTGTCGCCGGTCAGCTTGGCGACGTAAAGCGTGCCCTCGTCGAGGAGCGTGCGATTGTGCTCGCGCGCGGCGCGGCCGCCGCCCTTCTTCATCCGCTTGGAGGAGACGAACTTGTAGAAGTAGTCGAAGCGCTCGTCGTCGCCCATGTAGACGACGGGCCGGCCGTCGGCGGTGAGCCGGGGCTGCGCGGCCTCGTGCTTGAACCGGCCCAGCGCGGTGCGCTTGGCGGGCGTGAAGTCAGGGTCGAACGGGTCGAGTTCGACGACCCAGCCGTGGCGGTGGACCTCGTTGGGCTCCTGCTTGAGGTCGAAGCGCTTGTCGAAACGCTCCCACTTGCGCTCCGTGGCGCCGGAGCCGAGGCCGTAGCGCTTGTCCGTCGCGCTCGAACCGTTCGCGAAGTACTGGTTGAAGTTCTCCTCGCCGTGGAGGGTGGTGCCCCACGGGGTGGTGCCGCCGGCGCAGTTGTTGAGCGTGCCGAGCACCTTGGTGCCCGACGGGTCGGCGGAGGTGCGCAGCAGCGCGCTGCCGGCGGCCGGGCCGGTGACCTCGAACTCGCTCGTCGCGGTGAGACGGCGGTTGAGCGGGTGGCGGTTCACCGGGGTGAGCTTGCCGGAGCGGTGCTCCTCCTGGACCACGACGACCGACAGACCGTGCGCGGCCCAGGCGATCTCGACCTGCTCGCGGGTCGGGTTCTCGGGGTCGTACCCCTTGAACATCAGGACCTCGTCCGTGTACTCGTGGTTCGCCACGAGTACCTGGCGGCCGCGCTCGCCCCGGAGCGGGAGCAGGCTGAGGAAGTCGTTGTTGTAGCCGAACTGGCCGGCCTGCGCCTTCGCCGACTGCCGGTCGGGGTCGAAGGCGGGGGCGCCGCGGAGGATCGGCTCGCCCCAGCGGATGACCACACTCTGCGCGTAGCCCTCGGGGACGGTGACCTTGTCGTCCTTGTTGGGGGCGACGGGCGCGAAGCGCAGACCCCGGGCGCCGTCCACCTTGCCGGCACCCGGCTTGCGGCCGGAGGCCTCCGCGGGAGTGGCCGACTGGACGACGACCGAGCCGCCGGCCGCGGCGGCGACGGTCACCACCGCGGCGGCGCGCATCATCGAACGGCGCGACAGGGCGCTCGCTATGACGTCACCGACGTACTCGTTGTCGCTGGTGTTCGGGACCTCGTGGAAGCAGGCGTCGCCACAGCGGTAACGGCAAGTGAGGGCGGAACGTCCGCCCGCGTGCGGAGTGGTGGTCAACAGCGGCAGCAGTTTGCGCACTTCGTCCTCCTTCGGCGCACCTGCGCCGACATGGTGTCGGAATGATTCCGGCCATGACGTTAGAGGCGCACATCTGCACGGCGGCGGACGCGAGATGAACGACGGATGAATGGGGCACGGCCGGGGCCCGGTCGAGGTGTGTGGAACGGTCCGGCGGGTGCCCTCCCCGGAGCCGCGCCGGGCGGCCGCTAACCTTACGTGTCCGCCCTGGCCTTTGTTGCCCCGGGCAGGAGCGGACAGTCACCGCACCCAACTCATGTGAAAGGCCTCGCCCATGGGTATTCGGAGCATGCTGCGCAAGGTGTTCGGACGCGACCGCGATGAGCGTAACGAGTCGGCGGCACCCTCCGTTCCGGCCCAGAGCGAGCGCACGGAACCGGCCAAGGACACGTCCACCGCGACGGTCCCGTCCCAGCCCCCCACCGACCGGGCGGCAGACCTGGTCTCCGCCGCGTTCGACAACCCGGTGCCGCGCCCCCGCCCCACGTCGGTCCCGGCCCAGGCCACATCGCCGGAGCCGAGCGTCTCCACCGACGCGGCCGGCCCGAAGCCCGCCGCCGAGGACGTGGCCGCTGAGGCCGATGCCCCGGTGACCGAGCCGACGACAGAGGCGGCTCCCGAGGCCGAGTCCGCCGAGGACAAGGCGGCCGTGGCCGAGACGGCCGAGGACGTGGCCGCCGAGGCCGAGACCCCGGTGACCGAGCCGACGACGGAGGAGGCTCCTGAGGTCGAGGCGGCCGAGGACAAGGCGGCCGAGGTCGAGGCCGTCGTGGCCGGGACCACCGAGGTCGAGCCCGCGGCTGAGAAGGCCGCCGTGGACGAGGTCGCGGAGGACACCGCCGCCGAGGCGGCCGAGGACAAGGCCGTCGAGGTCGACTCGCCGACTGCGGACACGGACACGGACGAAGCCGCCCGGGACGCTGTCGCCGAGGCCGAAGCGTCCGAGGCCGTCGCGTCCGACGAGCCCGCCGCCGAAACCCCGGTCGCGGCCGAAGCCGAGGAGCCCGAGGCCGCAGCCGCCCCCGCCGCCGAGGCCCCAGAGGCCGACGAGACCGAGGCCGCGGAGACCGAGCCCACCGTCGCCGCCGGGCCCGCCGGGCGCGCCGCGATCGGGCTCGCGCGGGTCAAGGCGCGGGCACCGCAGCTGGTGGACGCGTACAAGGCCGCGGGCGCCGCCCTCAAGAAGGCGGAGCTCACCGGGGCGCGTGCCCGCGTGTACCTCGTGCTCGACCGGTCCGGATCCATGCGCCCGTTCTTCAAGGACGGCAGCGCCCAGCGCCTCGGCGAGCAGGCGCTCGCGCTCTCCGCGCACCTCGACGCCGACGCGACCGTCGACGTCGTGTTCTTCTCGACCGAGATCGACGGCACCGGCGAGCTCACCCTCGACTCCCACGAGGGCCGCGTGGACGAGTTGCACGCCGGCCTCGGCCGTATGGGCCGGACGAACTACCACCTCGCCGTCGAGGAGGTCCTCGCCCTGCACGCGAAGAAGAACACCGACGCCCCCGCGTTCGTGATCTTCCAGACCGACGGCGCCCCCGAGTCGAAGACCGCCGCCACCGCCGCGCTCGCGGCGACCGCCGGCAAGCCGGTGTTCTGGCAGTTCGTGGCGTTCGGTGAGCACGACGCCAAGGCGTTCGACTACCTGCGCAAGCTCCAGGTGGACAACGCCGCCTTCTTCCATGCCGGCCCGGCGCCCGTCGAGCTCCCGCACGCGGAGCTGTTCAAGGGCATCCTCGAGGTCTGGCGGCCGTGAGCACGACCCGGCGGTGACCCCGGTGACGTCCGGGCGGGCGCGGACCGCGTCCGCCCGGACCTCCGGGGGCGCCGCACGGCACCCGGGCCCGCGGCACGGGTGTGAGTGGATCTTCT
>NZ_JBSGZJ010000229.1:0-11150 GCF_053610925.1 Streptomyces sp. NPDC054847
CCCGCGGTTGTTGCGGGTGCGCCCGTCGTCGGTGGTGCTACGAGGCCTCGTCAGGCGTCGTAGTCCTCGACCCTGTCGCGGCGCTCGCGCATCGCGTTCTCGCCACGTTCCTGCATGGACTCCCGGGACCGGGCGCCCTGCTGCTCGCGACCCTGCTGGGTCCGCTCGGAGACCTCTTCGCGGGCGCGGCGTGCGCGCTCCGACTGGTCTCCCTTGCCGGCCTTCTGCTTCGCCTGGTCCGCGAGCTCCTGCGCCTTGTCCTTGAACTGGTCTGAGATGCCCATGAAATGTCACTCCTAAGAGGGGTGTGGGGGGTCGGGGGCACTCATGCCCCCGGGGCTGCGACCAGCGTTGCACGCACGGACAAAGCACGCATTTCGATCAGTTACGCTCAGTGGTTCTGCTACCGGCACGCTTCGTCGGCCGCCCCGCCGGCCCCCACGAGGCCCGTGGAGACGCCGTCGAGACGCGGTTCGAACCGGCGCATCTCGCGCTGTCCCACCGTCCCGATGACCGCCGGTAGATAGCCGCGGATCGACTGCATCCCCCTCAGCCACCACTGCGCGTACACGTGCGAGGAACGGCGTTCGATGCCGGCGACGATCCGGTCCACCGCGGGGCCGAGCGGATAGGTGCGGTTCGACGGCCACGGCAGACGCTGCCGGAGCTCGCGCATCACGTCGTCCTGGTCGGCGCCGCGCACCATGTCGGTGTCCGTCCACGACAGATAGCCGACACCGACGCGCACACCGCGGTGGCCGACCTCGGCCCGCAGGCTGTGCGCGAACGCCTCCACACCCGACTTGGACGCGCAGTAGGCCGACATCATGGGCGCGGGCGTGATGGCGGCGAGCGACGCGATCTGGAGGAAGTACCCGCGGCTCTCGAGGAGTACGGGCAGGAACGCCCGCCCCGTCACGGCGCTGCCGATCAGGTTGACCTCGATGACCCGCCGCCAGGCGACCGGGTCCGAGTGCAGGAACGGACCGCCGGACGCCACACCCGCGTTGGCGACGACGATGTCGACCTTGCCGAAACGCTCCTTGACCTCCTGCGCGACCTTGGCCATCGCCTCGTGATCGGTGACGTCCGCGTGCCAGTGGTCGCTCTCGCTGTGGAGCCGCTCGGAGACCTTCTTCAGTTCGTCCGGCTCGAGGCCGACCAGCGCCACCTTCGCGCCGCGCGCGGACAGTTTGCGCGCCAGCAGCTCGCCGACGCCCCGCGCCGCGCCCGTGACGACCGCGACCTGCCCTTCCAGGCTCACCCTGCTCATGCGGCTTCCTCCTTCGTGTCCAGGTACGCGCCGGTCAGCTCACGGATCTTGGCGGTGACGGCCTCGGGGGCCTCCACCGGTGTCATGTGGCCCATCCTCGCGAGCTCCACCAGTTCGAGGCACTGCGGGAGTTCGGCGGCCAGCCGCCTGGCGTGCACCATCGGCGTGAGCCGGTCGGCGGTGCCGCCGACGACGATCGCGGGCACGTCCAGGGCCCGTACGCCCTTGTCGAGGTCGAGTTCGCCGAGGACCTGTGACCAGGCCACCCGGGAGGCCCGCGGGCAGGCGTGCACGATGCGCGCGCACTCGTCGACCCGCTCCGGCGAGGAACCGGGGCCCATCGTCCCGTACTTGAGGATGCGCCGGGACACGGGCGTGACCGGGCCGAGCGGCGCGCGGGCCCCGAGGATCAGATGCGTGAGCCTGGTCCGCAGCCGGCCCGGCCGCATCGGCAGTACGACGGACTCCTCGACCAGCCGGGCGCTGCCGGTGCTGCACAGCAGCACGGCCGCCGCGTGCTCGCGGAAACCGGCCCGGCCCGCCGCGGCCATCATCGTCATGCCGCCCATGGAATGACCTCCGAGCACGGCCTTCTCGCCCGGCGCGAGGACGGCTCGGAGCACGGCCTCCAGGTCGTCGGCCAGCCGCTCGGTGCCCACCGCCCCCGCCGGAGTGCGCCCGTGGCCCCGCTGGTCGTAGACGACGACGCGGTGGTCGGGGACGAGGTCCCGTATCTGGGCCGCCCAGAAGAGGGTGGAGCAGGTCCAGCCGTGGGCCAGTACGACGGTGGGGGCTCCCTCGGGGCCGTGCACCTCGACGTGGATACGTGCTCCGTCGGCGGAGACCGCGGTCAGTTCACGGTCGGCGACGGGCGGGGCGTCGGTGCGACGCAGCAGCTGGGGGTCCCTCCCAGGCCGGAGGCTCTGGGGGATCATGCGACGGCCTCCGTGTCCTTCGCGCCCTTGGCGGCCTTCGCGCCGACGGCCTCCACAGGCTGCTTGCCGGCGCCGGCCCGGACCACCTCGTACTCTGCGAGGTCCACGTGCCGGGTCGCGCCTCGGAACTCGGTCGTGGTGCCCGGCCAGATGGTGGTGTTGCGGCCGTTCTGGTCGAGGTACCAGCTGGTGCAGCCGCCGGTGTTCCACACGGTCCGCTTCATCCGCTCCTGCACCCGCCGGTTCCAGGCGTGGACGGCCGAGGGGCGGGCGGCGAGGGCGGAGCCGGCGCCGAGCAGGTTCAACTGCCGCATGTAGTCGGCCATGTAGTTCAGCTGGGACTCGATCATCAGGATCATCGACGAGTTCCCGAGCCCGGTGTTCGGACCGATGATGGTCATCCAGTTGGGGAAGCCGGCGGCGGTAGCGCCGCGCAGCGACTCCATGCCGTCCTTCCACGCCTCGGCGAGCGTGATGCCCTCCGCGCCGACGACCCGTTCGGCGATCGGCATGTCGGTGACGTGGAAGCCGGTGCCGAAGACGATCGCGTCGACCTCGGCCTCCGTCCCGTCGGAGGCCACGACGGTGGAGCCGCGCACCTCGGTCAGCCCGGAGGCGACGACGTCCACATTGGGCTGCGCGAGCGCCGGATAGTACGTGCTGGAGAGCAGGATGCGCTTGCAGCCGATGCGGTAGTCGGGCGTCAGCTTCGCCCGCAGCGCCGGGTCCTTGATCGCCTTGCGCATGTTGGCCTTGGCGAGCTGCTCGACCAGCCCGAGCTCGTTCGGCCGCTTGGTGAACGCCTGGACCTGCAACTCACGGATGCCCCACAGCAGTCCGCGCCGCGCGGTGCCCGTGAACGGCAGCTGCCGGTGCAGCCAGCGCTCCGCCCCCGAGATCTTCCGGTCGACGCGCGGCATCACCCACGGAGGTGTGCGCTGGAAGAGGGTGAGCTTCGCGACCTCGGGCTGGATCGCCGGCACGATCTGGATCGCGGACGCGCCGGTGCCGACCATCGCGACGCGCTTGCCGCGCAGGTCGTAGTCGTGGTCCCAGCGGGCGGAGTGGAAGACCTTGCCGGGGAAGCCGGCGAGGCCCGGGATGTCGGGCATCTTCGGGTCGGACAGCGGCCCGGTCGCGGAGACGACGACATCGGCGGTGAGCGTGCCCTGCGAGGTCTCGATCTCCCAGCGCAGCGCCTCGGTGTCCCAGCGCATCATCAGCACTTCGTGCTTCAGCCGCAGGTGCGGACGGAGCCGGAAGGTGTCGGCCACGTGCTCCAGGTAGGCGCGGATGTGCTCCTGGCCGGAGAAGGTCCGGGGCCAGTCGGGGTTGGGGGCGAAGGAGAACGAGTACAGGTGGGACGGGACGTCGCAGGCGCAGCCCGGGTAGTCGTTGTCCCGCCAGGTGCCGCCGACCGAGTCCGCCCGCTCCAGGACGACGAAGTCGGTGATCCCCTCGCGGCGCAGCCGGACGGCTGCACCGAGGCCCCCGAATCCGGATCCGATCACCGCCACTCGTACGTGCTCGTGCTGCTGCTGGCTCATGCCGCCGCCTCCCGCTGGAACGGTCCCGTACCGAACACAAAAACGTTGCCAGCAATCACTGGCATGGTTGGGAGGGTAGAGCAGCTCCATACCGAGCGGTAGGGGTAGGACGCCACAAGTTACCGGCGGTACAACATAGGCTTCTGTTGTGAAGGAAGCGCGTGAGTACCGCATGGAGGAATTGGCCGAGAAGGCCGGCATCACGGTGCGCACCCTGCGCTTCTACCGTGAGCGGGGGCTGATACAACCGCCTCGCCGGGAGGGCAGGATCGCCTGGTACGACGAGCACCACCTCGCCAGGCTCCGCACGATCGCCGCCCTGCTGGAGCGCGGACACACCCTCAACGGCATCGCCGACCTGGCCACCGCCTTCGAGAGCGGGCGGGACGTGGGCGAGGTACTCGGCCTCGGGGAACCGACGGAGGAGACCCCCGTCCGCCTCACCCCCGAAGCGCTCGCCGACTACTTCGAGGGGCAGGTCACCCCGGAGAACCTGGCCACCGCGCTGGAGCTCGGCTATCTGGCCACGGACGGCGAGGAGATCGTCCACATCAGCCGCCGGCTGCTGGACGTGTCCGCCGCGCTGGTGCGCGAAGGCGTGCCGCTGTCGGTGGTGCTGGACGCGGGCCGCCGGGTCCGTGTCCACGCGGAGGCCCTGGCCGGGCTGTTCGTCGACGTGCTCACCACCCACAGTGCCGACGGGGAGTTGGACAGGCTCCGCCCGCTCGCGAAGAGCGTGGTGGAGGCCGAGCTGTCCATGGCGATGGACCGCCGCCTGCGCCGGACGCCTCCGGCCTGACCGCACCCCCGGTCAGGAGGCGTGGCCCGGCCACGAACCGGAGGCCGGACCAGCCCCGAACCGGAGGCTCCGGCAGCGTTCCGGGGACATGACCGGGCCGGCCCGGAGGACGGTTCAGCGCGGTGGCAGCGGCGGCCTGCGCAGGTCGGGCACCTCGGAGTAGTCCGGGGGCGCCGCGGCCGGAGCCGCCTTGAGCATGTCCAGGGCCAGCCGGATCGCGTCGTCGAGGCCGACATGGCGCCCCTCCGCCCAGTCCAGCGGCGTCCGCAGCGCGTACACGTCCGGTTCGACGCCGTGGTTCTCGATCGACCAGCCGTAGGCGTCGAACCAAGCCGCGTTCATAGGGACCGTGATCACGGTGCCGTCGCCCAGGCGGTGACGGCCCGTCATGCCGACCACGCCGCCCCAGGTGCGGGTGCCCACCACCGGGCCGCGGCCCAGCAGTTTGAACGCCGCCGTGATCATGTCCCCGTCCGACGAGGTCGCCTCGTCCGCGATCGCGACGACCGGTCCGCGTGGCGCGTTGGAGGTGTACGAGACCGGCTGGGCGTTGCGGGTGAGGTCCCAGCCCAGGATCCTGCGGGTCAGCTTCTCGATGACCAACTCGCTGATGTGGCCGCCGGCATTGCCGCGGACATCCACGATGAGCGCCGGCCGGGAGACCTCCATCCGTACGTCGCGGTTGAACTGCGCCCAGCCCGAGCCGCCCATGTCGGGGATGTGCAGGTAGCCGCACTTTCCGCCGCTGATCTCCCGTACCACGGCGCGCCGTTTGGCCACCCAGTCCTGGTACCGCAGCGGCCGCTCGTCGATCAGCGGGACGATCGCGACCCGGCGCGGGGGGCCGCTGCCCTCCTCCTCCGCGGGCAGGAACGTCAGCTCGACCGTCGTACCGCCCGCCGCGGAGAGCATCGGGTACGGCCCCGCGACCGGGTCGACCGGGCGGCCGTCCACGTGGGTGAGGACCGCGCCCTCCCTGATTCCCGCGCCGGCCAGCGGGGAGCGGGCCTTGGAGTCGGAGGAGTCGCCCGGCAGGATGCGCTTGACCACCCATTTCCCGTCCCGGCAGACGAGGTTCGCGCCCAGCAGGCCCATGGCCCGCTGGTAGTGCGGCGGCCCTTCGTTGCGCCGGGCGCCGGTGACGTAGGCGTGGGAGGTGCCCAGTTCGCCGAGGACCTCGCGCATCAGATCGGCGAACTCGTCGGGGGAGGCGACCCGTTCGACCAGTGGCCGGTACTGCTCCAGCACCCCGTCCCAGTCGATCCCGCACATGTCCGGTTCCCAGAAGTAGGCGCGGATGATGCGGCCGGCCTCCGCGTAGGCCTGGCGCCATTCCGCCACCGGGTCCACCTCGTGCAGGATGCGGCGCAGGTCGAGGAAGACGGTGGAGTCGAGGTCGCCGGTCTCCGTGGCGGGCACGGCACGCAGGTCGCCCTCGTCGACGACGACGAGCCGGGTGCCGTCACCGCTCACGGCGAACCAGTCGAGATGGCCGACGAGTTCGGTCCTCCGTGCCTTGGTGATGTCGAAGTGCTCCAGCGTGGGCCTGCCGGAGGTGTCGGCCGGGTTGACGAACGTCTCGCCCAGCGCGCCGGAGATGGGCCAGCGCAGCCAGACGAGGCCGCCGCCGGCGACCGCGTGCAGCGCCGAGTACTTGGAGGCGGCGACCGGGAACGGGGTGACCCGGTTCTCCAGGCCCTCGATCTCGACGAGCACCGCGCTGTCGGGCGCCTCCTCCAGCGGGTCGAGCCCGCCGGCGGCCGGCCTGCCCTCGGGTGTGAGGGCGAACGGCGAGGGCGTCGCGGAGGACAGCGGCACCAGGTAGGGGCGGCAGCCGAGCGGGAAGGACAGGTCGCCGGTGTGCACGTCGTACACCGGGTCGAAGCCGCGCCAGGAGAGGAAGGCGAGATAGCGGCCGTCGCGGGTGAAGACCGGGTTCTCGTCCTCGAAGCGTCCGTTGGTGACGTCGACGATCGTGCGGTCGGCGATCCGGGCCATCCTGATCTGCCGCAGCGAGCGTCCGATGCCGGGGTGCGACCAGGTCAGCCAGTGTCCGTCGGGCGAGAACGACAGGTCCCGCACGGGCCCGTTGGTGGAGCGGACCAGTTCGGTGACCTCGCCCGTGGACTCCTCCGTGGCGTCGATCAGGAGCAGCCGGCCGTCGTGCGAGGCGATGGCGATCCGTTCGCCCTCGCTGTCGGCGGCCATTTCCAGCACCCGCCCCAGCTGTCCCGACGCGAGCCGGCGCGGCTCACGGTCGCCGGTCGCCCGCGGCAGGTACGCGATCTCGACGGCGTCCTCGCCGTCCGCGTCCGTGACGTAGGCGACCTGCCCGCCGCTGCCCAGCATCACCGGCAGCCGTACCCGCACGCCCGGGGTGTCCGCGATGGTGCGGGCGGGGCCGTCGCGGTGGGTGAGCCAGTACAGGCTGCCGCGCACGTTGACGGCGCTGGCCCGCCCCGTCTCGTCGACCGAGATCGCGCCCACATGGTTGGCGGCGGGCACCTGGTAGGTGCGGCGGCCGGCGCGCGGCCCGCCCAGCCGCACCTCGAGCTTGCGCGGCACCGAGTCGGGCGTGGTCAGGTCCTCGACGATCCACAGGTCGCCGCCGCACTGGTACACGACCCGGTGGCCGTCGCTCGCGGCGTGCCGGGCGTAGAAGGCGTCGTGGTCGGTGTGGCGCAGCAGTCCCGTTCCGTCGGGGCGGCAGGAGTAGAGGTTGCCCACGCCCTCGTGGTCGGAGAGGAACGCGATCCGGCCGTCGTCCTCCGACCACCGGGCGGCGCCGTTGCCGTGGATGAACATGGGGCAGTCGAGATGCCCGTTCAGGTCGGGGAGCAACTGCTCGCCGTGCAGCCACAGCCGGCCGGTCGCGCCGCCGCGGTAGCGCTTCCACGCGGCGGGTTCGTGCGGCGGCTTGCCGGTGAGCAGCAGCGTGCGCCGTTCGCAGCCGGTCCCGCCGGGGTGGGAGGGACCCTCGGACTCGTCGGTGACGGCGATGTCGGAGACCGGTCCCCAGGGGAGCCGGCCGCCGGGAGAGCCGTCGGTCGGGACGCTGTAGGCCCAGGAGAAGTACGAGAAGGGCTGGCCGTGCGAGGAGACGGCGAGGATCTGGCCGTCGGGGGTCCAGCCGCAGACGCGGGTGTCGGTCGAGCCCCAGTAGCTGAGCCTGCGCGCGGGGCCGCCCTCGACGGGCGCGAGATGGATCTCCGGGTCGAGGCTGCGCCAGTTCGTGTAGGCGATGTGCCGGCCGTCGGGCGAGAAGCGGGGGTGCCCGACCCGGGTGCGGTCGACGGTCAGCCGCCATGCCCGGTCGGGCTGTTTCCCCTCAGGGACCAGCGGCGCGATCCACAGGTCGTCCTCGGCGGCGAAGCACAGCAGGTCGCCGTACAGATGCGGGTAGCGGAGATACGCGGCGTCGTCACTCACCCCCCAATGCTTTCCGCGGCCAAGGGTCGCGGCAACTCGTGGGCCGGGGCGAATCGCGGGGCGCCCGAGGCGCGGCGCGGCACTGTGGGCCCTGACCGGCGGGAAAGGTCCGTGGCCGGGAACGTCCGTGGCGTGAACCTCTGTGGCCGGGAACGTGCGTGACCGAGGCCACAAGCGAAACGGTTTCGTTTCGATGGCGGCCCCGGGTACTCTCGAGGTGTACGAAACAGTTTCGTTCGATCGACTGCGACCGGGAGGCAGGCATGACACGCAGCCGGCTCACCCCGGAGCGCGAGGCGCAGTTGTACGAAGCCGTGCTCGACCTGCTCCGCGAGGTCGGCTACGACGCCCTGACCATGGACGCCGTCGCGGCCCGTACGCGCTCCAGCAAGGCCACGCTCTACCGCCAGTGGAAGAGCAAGCCCGAGCTGGTCGCCACGGCGCTGAAGCACGGCAAGCCGGTGCATGTCGGCGACATCGACACCGGCACCCTGCGCGGCGACTTCCACGCCATGATCGAACGTACCGACGACTGCCAGATGGAGAAGGACTCCGCGCTGATGCGGGGTCTGGCCCAGGCGATCCACGCCCATCCCGATCTCCACGAGGCCCTGCGTGAGCTGCTCATCGAGCCGGAGATCACCGGACTCGACGCGCTGCTGCGACGGGCCGTGGACCGGGGCGAGGTCAGAGCGGACAGCCCGGCACTGGGTTACGTACCGCACATGCTGGTCGGCGCGTTCGTCGTCCGGCATCTGATCGAGGACCGCACACCCGACCAAGCCTTCCTCGCCGATTATCTCGACGCCGTGGTCCTCCCCGCCCTCGGCGTCTGACCTCCCCGGGTCGCGACACCCTCCCCGCTGCACCACAGCACAGCACCTGACGCGCGCCGCTCTCGTCGTCGGGCCGGCTCCCCATGCCCTGTTCACCCTCATATACGGGAGTAGCCCTCGTGGCCACGTTTCTCTACAAGCTAGGACGGTCGGCCTTCCGGCGCCGCCGTCTCGTCGCCCTGCTGTGGGTGGCGCTGCTCGCCGTCGCCGGTGTCGGCGCGGCCACCGCGTCCACCGCCACCTCCTCTTCCTTCTCCATCCCGGGGACGGAGGCCCAGAAGGCCTTCGACCTGCTGGAGGAGCGCTTCCCCGGCGGCAGCGCCGACGGCGCGACCGCCCGGGTCGTCTTCAAGGCCCCCGACGGCGAGAAGATGACCGACGCCGGTCACCGTGCCGAGGTGGACAAGGCCGTCTCCGAACTCAAGGACGGCTCCGACCAGATCGCGGCGGTCACCGACCCGTACACCGCGAAGGCCGTCTCCCGGGACGGCTCCACCGCGTACGTCTCCGTCACCTACGCCGTCAGCTCGATGGAGCTGACCGACGCGACGCGTGAGGCGCTGGAGGAGACGGGTACCGAGGCGCGCGAAGCGGGCCTGACGGTGGAGATCGGCGGCGACGCGCTGCAAGCGGTCCCGGAGACCGGGGCCGGCGAGATCATCGGCGTCGTCGTCGCGGGCATCGTCCTCGTCATCACCTTCGGTTCGCTGGTCGCCGCCGGACTGCCGCTGCTCACCGCGATCATCGGCGTGGGCATCGGCATCTCGACGATCACCGCCCTGGCGAACGTCCTCGACCTCGGCTCCACCACGTCGACCCTCGCGATGATGATCGGCCTGGCGGTCGGCATCGACTACGCGCTGTTCATCGTCTCCCGCTACCGCGCCGAGCTTGCCGAGGGCAAGGAACACGAGGAGGCGGCCGGACGGGCCGTCGGCACCGCGGGCTCCGCGGTCGTCTTCGCCGGTCTGACCGTGGTCATCGCCCTCGTCGGCCTGGCCGTGGTGAACATCCCGATGCTCACCAAGATGGGCTTCGCCGCCGCCGGCACCGTCGTCATCGCCGTCCTGATCGCCCTCACCCTGATCCCGGCGCTGCTCGGCTTCGCGGGCAAGCGGGTGCTCGGCCGCAAGGTGCGCAAGGGCGCGCCGGTCTCCGACAAGCCGAACGCCGGCACCCGCTGGGCGCGCTTCGTGCTGCGCCGCCCGGTCGCCGTGCTGCTCGCGGGCGTCGTGGGCCTCGGGGCCATGGCGATACCGGCCGCGTCGCTGGAGATGGGTCTCCCCGACGACGGCGCGCAGCCCACGAGCACCACCCAGCGCAAGGCGTACGACCTGCTCTCCGACGGCTTCGGCCCCGGCTTCAACGGCCCGCTGATGGTGGTCGTCGACGGCGACAAGAGCGTGGCGGACCGTACGGTCGAGGTCATCCAGGGTCTCGACGGCGCCGCCGCCGTCACCCCGCCGACCCTCAACAAGGCCGGCGACACCGCGATGATCACGGTCATCCCCAAGGACCGGCCGTCCTCGGTCCAGACCGAGGACCTGGTGCACGACATCCGCGACCGGAGCGGTGACGAGGTCCTCGTCACCGGCGCCACCGCGATGAACATCGACTTCTCGCAGAAGATGAACGACGCGCTGCTGCCCTACCTGGCGCTCGTCGTGGGTCTCGCCTTCCTGCTGCTGATGGTGGTCTTCCGGTCTGTGCTGGTGCCGCTCAAGGCGGCCCTCGGATTCCTGCTGTCGGTCGTCGCGGCACTCGGCGCGGTCGTGGCCGTCTTCCAGTGGGGCTGGCTGGGCTCGGTGTTCGGCGTCGAGCAGACCGGCCCGATCATGTCGATGATGCCGATCTTCATGGTGGGCGTCGTCTTCGGTCTCGCCATGGACTACGAGGTCTTCCTGGTCACGCGGATGAGGGAGGCGTACGTCCACGGTGAGCGGCCCGGCGAGGCGATCGTCACCGGCTTCCGCCACGGGACCCGGGTGGTGGCCGCCGCGGCCGTCATCATGATCGCTGTCTTCTCGGGTTTCATCGGCTCCAGCGAGCAGATGGTCAAGATGATCGGCTTCGGCCTCGCGATCGCGGTCTTCTTCGACGCGTTCGTGGTCCGTATGGCGATCGTGCCGGCGGTACTGGCCCTGCTCGGCCACAAGGCCTGGTGGCTGCCCCGCTGGCTGGACCGGGTGCTGCCGAACGTCGACGTCGAGGGCGAGAAGCTCCACAAGGAGCTCGCCGGGAGTCCCGGCGACCCGGACGGGGACCGCGAGTTGGTCCGCGTCTGACGCTCCCGTAACCAGGGAGGACACGAACTCCGGAGGTGCCCGGTGG
>NZ_JBSGZJ010000230.1:0-11108 GCF_053610925.1 Streptomyces sp. NPDC054847
CTCCGCGGCCGCGCGGAACGGCCCGACTACCGCGACACGCTGGCCGCGGTGCAGACGCCGGTGCTGATCGTCGTCGGGACGGACGACGCGTACACCCCGGTCTCCGACGCGGAGGCGATGCGTGCTCTGGTCCCGCACGCCACGCTCACGGTGATCGAGAGCGCAGGGCACCTTCCGGGGGCCGAGCAGCCCGCGCGGTTCAACGCGGCACTGCTGGCGTTCCTGAAGGAGCAGGTGGCCTAGCGCATCCCTTCCGGACCTTGCCGGGTCCGTCCGGTTCCGTACAGTTCGCCCGGATCCGGGCGGGTCCGACCGGTTCCGGACAGGGATGCCTAGGCGACGGCCGTCGCCCGCCGGGTCGTCGTCGCGATCGTCGCCGAGCCGACCACCCGCGTGCCGTCGTAGAGGACGACCGCCTGGCCGGGGGCCACGCCGCGGACCGGCTCGGTGAAGGTGACCCGCAGCTCGGAGCCGTCGACCAGCTCTGCCGTCACCTCCGTCTCGCCGCCGTGGGCGCGCAGCTGGGCGGTGTACGTGCCGGGCCCCTCCGGGGCCGCGCCGCACCAGCGGGGCTTGATCGCGGTCAGGGCCGTGACGTCGAGGGCCTCGACCGGGCCGACGGTCACGGTGTTGTTCACCGGGGAGATGTCGAGGACGTAGCGCGGCTTGCCGTCCGGCGCGGGGTGGCCGATGCGCAGGCCCTTGCGCTGCCCGATGGTGAACCCGAAGGCGCCGTCGTGACTGCCGAGCTTCGTGCCCGACTCGTCGACGATGTCGCCCTCCGCGGTGCCGAGGCGGTCCGCCAGGAAGCCCTGGGTGTCACCGTCGGCGATGAAGCAGATGTCGTGGCTGTCGGGCTTCTTCGCGACCGCGAGCCCGCGCCGCTCGGCCTCCGCCCGGATCTCGTCCTTGGTGGTCAGCGTGTCGCCGAGCGGGAACATCGCGTGCGCGAGCTGCCTCTCGTCGAGGACGCCCAGCACGTACGACTGGTCCTTGGCCATGTCGCTGGCGCGGTGCAGCTCGCGGCTGCCGTCGTCCTTCAGGACCACGGTGGCGTAGTGGCCGGTGCACACCGCGTCGAAGCCCAGCGCGAGGGCCTTGTCGAGCAGCGCGGCGAACTTGATCTTCTCGTTGCAGCGCAGGCACGGGTTGGGCGTGCGGCCCGCCTCGTACTCGGCGATGAAGTCCTCGACGACGTCCTCGCGGAAGCGTTCCGCCAGGTCCCACACGTAGAAGGGGATGCCGATGACGTCCGCGGCACGGCGGGCGTCGCGCGAGTCCTCGATGGTGCAGCAGCCGCGGGCACCCGTGCGGAAGGACTGCGGGTTCGCGGAAAGCGCCAGGTGCACACCGGTCACGTCGTGACCGGCCTCTGCCGCGCGGGCGGCGGCGACGGCGGAGTCCACGCCGCCGGACATGGCGGCGAGGACACGGAGGGGACGCTGGGAAGTCTCAGTCATAGCGCTACCAGGGTACGGGTGCCGGGGAACCGAAAGCTCGCGAGTATGCGTTGTGACCGTCATGGGCAGCGACAACAAGCATGGCGGGGACGGCAGGAAGCGCGGCGTGAGCCGGCGGGCCGTGCTGATCGGCGGCGGGGCGGCGGTCATCGGCGGGGGCGTCCTCGTCGAGGAGGAGCTGCGCCGGTTGTGGCGGGGCATGCCGTGGGTGCGCACGCCGCGCAAGGAGGGCGAGATCGACCACGCGGGCGCGCAGTGGGTCGCGGCCAACGCGGCGAACTGGCGGCTGGCCGACCGCCCCGACGACTACGAGATCGACCGGGTCGTCATCCATGTCGTGCAGGGCAGCTATCCGACCGCGCTCAAGGTCTTCAGGGACCCTCTGCACGGCGCGGCGACCCACTACGTGGTGCGCAAGGACGGACATGTGGCGCAGATGATCCGCGAGCTCGACGTCGCGTACCACGCCGGAAACCGCTCGTACAACGAGCGCAGCATCGGCATAGAGCACGAGGGCTTCGTGGACCGGCCGCAGGACTTCACCGACGCGATGTACCGCGGCTCGGCGAAGCTGACGGCGGACATCTGCGTGCGCCACGGCATAGCGGTGGACCGGGAGCACATCGTGGGACATGTCGAGGTCCCGGGGACGGACCACACCGACCCGGGACCGCACTGGGACTGGCCGAAGTACATGAAGCTCGTCGCGGCGGAGATGCCGGCGGCCCGGCGGGCGGCGGAGGCGACGGAGAACAGCGCCTGAGCCGACCACGCCCGGGCACCCGGGCGCCGGTGCGGGGCGCCCGGGCGCGCTGTCGCCCCGGTTTCGAGCAGGGCCGCGCTAGCTCAAGCCCGCCGTACGCGCCCGTTCGACCGCCGGGCCGATGGCCCCGGCGACGGCTTCCACGTCGGCCTTCGTCGAGGTGTGGCCGAGGCTGAAGCGCAGGGTGCCGCGGGCGAGGTCCGGGTCCGTGCCGGTGGCGAGCAGGACGTGGCTGGGCTGCGCGACGCCGGCGGTGCAGGCGGAGCCGGTGGAGCATTCGATGCCCTGGGCGTCGAGCAGCAGGAGCAGCGAGTCGCCCTCGCAGCCCGGGAAGGTGAAGTGCGCGTTGGCGGGCAGCCGGTTGTCCGGGTCGCCGCCGAGGATCGCGTCGGGGACGGCGGTCCGCACGGCGCGCACGAGGTCGTCTCGCAGGGAGCCGATGTCGCGGGCGAAGTCCTCGCGGCGTTCGGCGGCCAGCCGGCCGGCCACCGCGAAGGCGGCGATGGCCGGGGCGTCGAGGGTGCCGGAGCGTACGTGGCGTTCCTGGCCGCCGCCGTGCAGGACGGGGACGGGGCTGTACTCGCGGCCGAGCAGCAGGGCGCCGATGCCGTACGGGCCGCCGATCTTGTGCCCGGAGACCGTCATCGCCGCGAGCCCCGACGCGGCGAAGTCCACATCGAGCTGCCCGAAGGCCTGGACCGCGTCGGCGTGCAGCGGTACGCCGAACTCCTTCGCCACGGCCGCGAGTTCGGCGACCGGCATGACGGTGCCGATCTCGTTGTTGGCCCACATGACGGTGGCGAAGGCAACGTCGTCCGGGTTTCGGCCGATGGCCTCGCGCAACGCCTCGGCGTGGACTCTGCCGTACGGATCGACGGGCAGGTACTCGACGGTCGCGCCCTCGTGTTCGCCGAGCCAGTGCACCGCGTCGAGCACGGCGTGGTGCTCGACCGGGCTGGCCAGTACGCGGGTGCGGGCGGGGTCGGCGCCGCGGCGTGCCCAGTACAGGCCCTTCACGGCGAGGTTGTCCGCCTCGGTACCGCCCGAGGTGAAGACGACTTCGCTCGGCCTGGCGCCGAGGGCCTCCGCGAGCGTCTCGCGGGCCTCCTCGACGGTACGGCGGGCCCGTCGCCCGGCTGCGTGGAGTGCGGACGCGTTGCCGGTGACGGAGAGCTGGGCGGTCATCGCCTCGACGGCCTCCGGCAGCATCGGAGTGGTCGCGGCGTGGTCGAGGTAAGCCATGGTGGCCTCGATTCTACGAGGCTCCGTGGGGGCGCGGACGCGGCGCAGGGGCGCACGGGCCCCGGGCCTGCGCCCCGGGCTGGACGGGTGGGGGGCCGGGAGCGGCTCTGTCCCGGCCGGGAACGTCGGCGATCAGCCTCCGAAGCCCCAGACGACCGTGCCGTTGACGGTCACGAGCACGGCGAGCACCACGAGATCGGCGATGCCGAGGGCAAGGCCGAGGAGGGCGCGGCCGCGGCGTACGGTGCCGCGCCGGAGGGCGAGCGCCGCGAGCACGACGGCGGTGGGGCCGAGCACGATGTTCATCACGAGCAGCCCGACGAGGCCGAGCACGAATGCCGCGACGGCCATGCCGTCGGCGTCCTTGCGGCCTTCCGCCGCGGGGCCGCCCCCCGGGCCGTTCGCGACCGTCGGCGCCTCGGGGGCGTCTTCGGTGCGGGCTGCCGCGGGTGGGCGGCGGTCGCCGCCGTGGGGCCGGGGACGTACGAGTTCGGCGAGTTGCATGACGTCTCTCCTTCCGGTTCCGGTACGAGGACTGTGCGGGCGGTTCAGTCGCGGCGGGCCCGGCCGCGCTCGCGCACGGCGAAGACGAGCAGCCAGCAGCCGATGGCGGAGGCTGCCACCAGCGAAACGGACGCGGGGAGTTGGACCACGGCGCCCAGCATGATTCCGAGCAGAAGAAGTGCTGCTACAAGGGCGATCATCGTCATCCTTTCGGCGACTTCTGGGTGAACACTTGTAAGTACGAGTGTTCACTGACTGGTGAGTCTACTCTTTCCTTCTTCGGAAAACGGTTGTTTACTCGATGTCATGAGTCACACCGCCGGCATCCGTCAGGCCCAGAAGCAGAAGACCCGGCAGGCCCTCCTCGACGCCGCGCTGGAGCTGCTCGAGGAGCAGAGCCTGAGCAGCCTCGGGCTGCGCGAGGTCACTCGGGCCGTGGGTGTCGCGCCGACCGCGTTCTACCGGCACTTCCGCGACACGGCGGACCTCGGGGTGGCGCTGGTCGAGGAGACTCTCGGCAGCCTGCACCTCACGATCGGGGAGGCACTGCGCGAGCCGCACGACGAGGCCCGCATCGAGCGGACCGTGGCGCTGGTCGCCGGACTCGTCCGCACCTTCCCCGCCCACGTCCGCTTCATCGCCCGCGAGCGGCACGGCGGCGTGGCGGCGGTCCGCGCGGCGATAGGCGAGCAACTCGACCGTTTCTCCGAGGAGGTGGCGGCCGCGTTCGCCGACGAACCGGAGTCGGCCGGCTGGAGCGAGGAGGACCTCCGCATGCTGGCCGGCGTGTACGTCGACCACATGGTGATGACGGCCTCGTCCTTCCTGGAGGCCGGCTCCGGCGGCGAGGACAGGGTCCGCGCCGTGGCCGTACGGCAGTTGCGCCTCATCAGCCTGGGCCGCCGCCACTGGCTGGACGCGCCCTGACCTTCCTTCCGGAAACACACCGGCTGCCTCCCACCACAGGGGGCGAGAGGCAGCCGGAGACGTTCTTGACGGCGGGGCACGCCGATGCGGCAGGGCCGCAGGGCCGCAGGGCCGCAGGCGCGGCTACTGGCCTACTGGCCCCGAGGGGCCTTGGCCAGCTGGCGGGACTGGGCCACCAGACGGTCCGCGGAGTCCCAGACGTCCGCGTCCTCCTCCAGGAAGCCGCCCGCCAGGTTCCGCGTCGTGATCGAGACCCGCAGCGGCCCGGGCGCCGGGCGGCAGCGGATGTGGGTGGTCAGCTCGACCGTCGGCGTCCAGCCGGAGAGCCCGAGCTCGAACGACGTCGGCGGCAGCGCGTCCACCGTCAGCAGCAGGGACAGCGGGTCCGCGTCGCGGCCGTCCGCGAGACCGAACCAGCCCCGCATCTCGCCCTTGCCGGAGGGCGAGCCGATCGCCCATCCGACCGTCGCCGGGTCCAGCTTGATGTCGAGCCGCTCGGTGATCGCCGAGCTGCCGGGTATCGAAGGCTGCCCGTCGGCCGGTCCGAGGCACTGCTCGAGCGGCGGGATCGCCGGGGGCACGGCCGCGGTGCGGACGTCGTCGGGCAGCGAATCCAGGTCGCCGTAGGTGGCCAGCACACGGATCCGCTCGACCTCGGTCCCGTCCTCCTCGGACTGGAAGAGAGACGCCTGACCGGTGGAGAGCGTGCGGCCGGTGCGCACGGTCTGGGTGCGGATCACCGCGGGCCCCGGCTGGGAGGCCGTGAGGTAGTGCGCCGACACGGAGAAGGGATCGGGGTGCGGCAGCGCGTCACCGAGCGCCCGGCCCATGAGGGCCAGCAGATAGCCGCCGTTGACGGCGTGGATGATCGTCCAGCCCGCCGAGAGTTCCACGTCGTAGACGCCGTCCGCGCGCCGCGTGATCGCCGTGTCCCGGTCGAATTCACTGTTGCCGACGGTCGCCTGAGTCGCTGCTTCAGCCATGGCGGTACGGTACAACAGACAACTACTAAGCGGTAGCTTTGCGCGCTGCGTCACACCGGTGCCTCGCGACCCGGCCGCTCCTCGTCAGGCGCCGGTCCTCACTCGCTCGCCTCCGAACGCCGGTTCCAGGCACGCGGCGCCCGCCAGTGGAATCGCATCGCCAGCAGGCGCAGTACGAACGCCGTCACCACGGCCAGCCCGCTCGTGAACGGGTTCAGCGCCTCGAAGCGGATGCACAGCACCACCATCGCCGCACCCACCATCGCGGGCACGGCGTAAAGGTCACGGTCCCAGCGCAGCAACGAGGGCACCTCGTTGGCCAGCACATCGCGCAGCACACCGCCGCCGACGGCCGTGGCGAGCCCGAGGGTGGCGGAGGAGGTGAGTCCGAGACCGTACTCGTACGCCTTGGTCGTCCCCGTCACGCAGAAGAGGCCCAGCCCAGCGGCGTCGAACACGTTGACCGCCACCTGGATCCGTTCCACGTGCGGGTGCAGGAAGAACACCAGCGCCGTCGCGACCAGCGGCGTGACGAAGTACCCGAGATCGGTGAAGGCCGCGGGCGGTACGGCCCCGATGATCAGGTCGCGCAGCAGCCCACCGCCCAGCGCCGTGACCTCGGCGAGGACGGCCATGCCGAACACGTCGAAGTTCTTGCGGACGGCGAGCAGTGCCCCGGAGATCGCGAAGACGAAGATGCCGACGATCTCGAGAGCATGCTGGACGGAGGGCGTGAACAGTTCTTGGAGCACCGGACAGTTCTACAACGCCCGGTGCTCCAAGATGTGCGGCGGTCCGTCAGCCGGTCTTTGCCGACTCCACGCCGGAGGCGTCCGACTCCGGAGCGTCGGCCTCGTCGGCGGCGTCCGCACCGGCATCGGCGTCGCCCGCGGGATCCGCGTCCTCCGCCTTCGCGGGAGCATCGGCCTCCGCGCCGTCGGTCTCGACCGGAGCGTCGGCCTCGACCGGACTCTTCGCCGAAGCGTCACTCTCGGCCGAAGCCTGGCCCTCGACCTCGGCGTCGGCGTCGGCCTTCGCCGGCTCCTCGGCCTCCGCGGAGTCGTGCTCCCGCTCCTGCTCCTTCTTCTTCTCCGCCGGCTCGTCGCCCGACGACTGCGCCGGGATCGCGACCTTGTCGGCGTCGGGGCCCTCCGCTGCGACGGCCTTGGTCTCCGTGACCGCCTCGATGCCGGTCGGGCGCGTCAGCTCCAACGTCCCCGCCTCGATCTCGGCCGCGAAGTGGCACGCCACCTTGTGCCCGTCACCGACGTCCGTCAGCACCGGGCGTTCGGCCGCGCACCTGTCCTGGGCCCAGGGGCACCGGGTGTGGAAGCGGCAGCCCGCCGGCGGGTTGGCCGGCGAGGGCAGGTCGCCCTGGAGCAGGATCCGCTCGCGGCGGTCCTCCACCTCGGGGTCGGGCACCGGGACCGCCGACATGAGCGCCTTGGTGTACGGGTGCTTGGGCCCCGCGTACAGCGCGTCGCTCGGCGCCTCCTCCACGAGGGAGCCGAGGTACATGACCCCGATGACGTCCGAGATGTGCCGGACGACCGCCAGGTCGTGGGCGATGACGAGGTACGTCAGGCCCATCGACTCCTGCAGTTCCTCCAGCAGGTTGATCACCTGCGCCTGCACCGACACGTCGAGCGCCGAGACCGGCTCGTCGCAGATGATCACATCGGGCTCGAGGACCAGCGCACGGGCGATGCCGATGCGCTGGCGCTGACCGCCGGAGAACTCGTGCGGGTAGCGGGAGAGCGCGTTGGTGGGCAGGCCGACCTTGGCGAGGATCTCCTTGATCCTCTCCCGGCGCTCCTCCTGGTCCTTGCCGATCCCGTGCGCGGCCATGCCCTCGCTGAGGATCGACTCGATGTTCTGCCGCGGGTTGAGGCTGCCGAGCGGGTCCTGGAAGACCATCTGCAGACGCCGGCGGTACCGGCGCATCTCCTCCTCCGGCAGCTTCGCCAGGTCCGTCCCGTCGAAGACGACCTCGCCGTCGGTGATGTCCACGAGACGCAGCACACCGCGGCCGAGCGTCGTCTTGCCACAGCCCGACTCGCCCACCAGCCCGTACGTCTGACCGGCCTCGACCTTCAGCGACACACCGTCGACGGCGTAGACATGGCCGACCGTGCGGTTGAAGAGGACGCCCTTCCTGACGGGGAAGTGGACCTTCACATCGTCGAGTTCGAGCAGGCTCATGCCGAGACCTCCGCCTTGGGCTTGGGAAGGACCGGGTTGACGCAACGCACCTGGTGTCCGGCCGCGCGTGGTTCGGTCAGTTCGGGTGTGCCGGTCAGGCACTCCATCGTGTAGTAGTCGCAGCGCGGCGCGAACGCGCAGCCGTCCGCCCAGGCGATCCGGTCGTTGATGGATCCGCGGATGGGGCTGAGCGGTTCGCCGCGCGGCGCGTCCAGCCGGGGGATGGACCCGAGCAGACCGTGCGCGTACGGGTGGGTGGGGTGCGCGAACAGCTCGCGGCGGCCCGCGGATTCGACGGCCCGGCCCGCGTACAGCACGTTGACCTGGTCGCAGAGGCCGGCCACGACGCCCAGGTCGTGGGTGATCATCAGCAGGGCGGTGCCCTCCTGGTCGACCAGTTCCTTGAGCAGTTCCAGGATCTGCGCCTGGATGGTCACGTCGAGCGCGGTCGTCGGCTCGTCGGCGATGAGCAGCCGGGGAGCGCACGCGACGGCCATGGCGATGAGCGCGCGCTGGCGCATACCGCCGGACAGCTGGTGCGGGTACTCCTTGAGCCGCCGGGTCGGGTCGGGGATGCCGACCCGGTCCAGCAGGCTCGCCGCTTCCTTGCGGGCGGCCTCGCCCTTGAGTCCGCGGTGGCGTTCGAGGATCTCGGTGACCTGGACGCCGATGGGGACGACGGGGTTCAGCGAGGACAGCGGGTCCTGGAAGATCATCGCCAGCTGGCTGCCGCGCATGTCCCGCAGCTTGCGCGGGCTCATGCTCAGCAGGTCCTTGCCGTCGAACTCCGCGCGCCCGCCGACCTTCACGCCCTTGCCGGGCAGCAGGCCCATCAGGGCGAGCGAGGTCACGGACTTGCCGCAGCCCGACTCGCCCACGAGGCCGACGACCTGGCCCTGGTCGACGTCGAACGACACGCCGTCGACGGCCGTGGAGTCCTTGCGGCCCTTGGCGGTGAAGGTGACGCTGAGTTCTTCAACTGAGAGCAGTGCCATGGGACTTCAGCCTCGCAGCTTCGGGTCGAGGGCTTCGCGCGTGGCCTCGCCGAGCAGGGTGAAGCCGAGGGCGGTGATGATGATGCCGATGGCGGGGTAGGCCGCCATCATGGGCTCGTTGTCGAAGAACCGTTCGGCCTGGGCGAGCATGACGCCCCACTCCGGGATCGCCGGATCCGGGTTGCCGAGGCCCAGGTAGGACAGGGCCGCGGCCTCGATGATCGCGGTGGCGAGGCTGAGCGTCGCCTGGACGATCACCGGGCTGAGCGAGTTCGGCAGGATCTGCGTAAAGACGATCCGCTTCTTCCTGATGCCGAGCGCCTTCGCCGCGAGTACGTAGTCGGAGCTGCCCTGCACCAGCATCGAACCGCGCAGCAGTCGCGCGAAGATCGGGATCTGCACGACGCCGACCGCGATCATCACGGTGGTCAGCGACTGCCCCATCACCGCGGCGATGGAGACCGCCAGCAGCAGCGACGGCAGCGAAAGCATGATGTCGGTGAAGCGCATGATCACCGTGTCGACGCGCTCGCCGGCCCTGCCGCCGAGCGTCGCGGCCGCCCCGGAGAGCACACCGATGAGGGCGCCGACGATCAGACCGATCAGCATCGACACGACGCCGACCATCAGGGTCTGCCGGGCTCCGACCAGGATCCGGGAGAACATGTCGCGACCCAGGTGGTCCAGGCCGAACCAGTTCCCATCACGCGCGCCGACGAATTCGCCCCTGTTGGCGAAGACTTCGCCCCGCCATGTCTGGGCGGACGGGCTGTGCGGAGCGATCCACGGTCCGATGATCGAGAGGATCACGAACAACGCGATGATGACGCCGCCGATGATCGCCATCTTGCTGGACCGCAGCCGCCGCATGGCCTCGCGCCACAGGCTGGCGCCGCTGGTGGTCTCGGACGTCTGCATCAGCTCGGCGAGCCGGTCGATCTTGTCGGCCTTCTTCGTCATGGTCGTCACGTCAGTGCACCCGCACTCTCGGGTCGATGATGCTGTACGCGAGGTCGACCAGCAGGTTGATGAGGACGTACACCATCGCGATAAAGAGGATGAACCCGACGAGCACCGGGTAGTCGCGGGCATCGATCGAGGTGCGGATGAAGGAGCCGATGCCTCCGAAGGTGAAGACCGACTCGGTGAGCACCGCGCCCGAGAGGAGGCTTCCGGTGAGCAGACCCACGGCGGTGACCACGGGAAGCAGCGCATTACGCAGCACGTGACGGCCGCGGACAACGCGCTTCTCCAGGCCCTTGGACTCCGCGGTGCGGACGTAGTCCTCGCCGAGGACCTCCAGGACGCTGGCCCGCGTCATCCGCACGATCACGGCGAGCGGGATGGAGGCCAGCGCGATCGCGGGCAGGATCAGATGCTTGATCGCCGCCCAGCTGGCGTCGAGTTCACCGGTCAACAGGCCGTCCAGCACCGCGAATCCGGTGACCTCGGTGGCGTCGAGACCGCTCGGGAGTCGACCGAACGTCGGCAGGCCGAGCGGCTCGGCCAGCACGCCCTTGAGCAGCTGCGCCAGGAAGAACACCGGAATACAGATGCCGACCAGCGATCCGGACACGGAGGCCACGTCCAGCCAGCCGCCGCGGCGCTTGGCCGCCAGGTAGCCGAGCGGGATTCCGACAACGATGGCAAGGAGGATCGCGGCGATGCTGAGTTCCACCGTTGCCGGGAAACGCGTCGTGAACTCGTCCAACACCGGTTGACCGGTCTGGACGGACGTGCCGAGGTCGCCCTCGAAGATGCGCTTGAGGAAGCGCCAGTACTGGACGTAGACGGGCTGGTCGAGCCCGAGGGCCCGGTTGATACGCGCCACTTCGGCTTCGGTCGCCCGCTCGCCCAGGATCGCTGAGGCGGGTCCGCCGGGCAGCCGGTTCAGCCAGAGGAAGAGCAGAACCGACAGGCCGAGCAGGGTGGGTATGAGCTGTAGCAGTCTTCGTACGACGAGTCGCAGCACCCCGCATGCCCCTTTCTTACGTGCGTCGATGCGGGTCCGCCCGGCCACCGAGGTTCTGTG
>NZ_JBSGZJ010000231.1:0-11038 GCF_053610925.1 Streptomyces sp. NPDC054847
CCACCGAGAAAAACACTGCTGTAGTCTTCGGCCGCGACAGATGTTTAAACCACCCACACGCACGCCTTCGCGTTAACCGGCGCGATGTTTCACGTGAAACATCGCGCCGTCGACACGAGCCGAGTGGGCTTGTTTCACGTGAAACAAGCCCGCGGGAGCGGCTACTTCTTGATCTCGTTCAGGCAGAGCACGAACGACTTGCCAGAGCTGCGCCGTCCGCTGGTCTGTTCGTAGTAGCCGATGTCGGCCTTGCCTTCGCAGATCGTCTGGTCCGTCGTGTCGCTGTGCACGGAGACCACCTTGTAGGCCGCCTCGGTACCGCCGCAGTCGACGACCTGCAGATCCGGGTTGATGTCGTTACCGCTGTTCTTGAGGCAGTCGCCCGCCTTCGCTGTGTCGGCATCGTCGCGGCCCATGAACCAGAACACCGCGAAAGCGATGACGGCCAGAACGCCCACGACTATCTGGAACTTCTTCTTGAGGCTGAGGCCACCGCGCGAGGGTGCAGGGGGCGGCGTCGGCGCGGTTCCCCACTGCTGCGGCTGAGTCTGTCCGTAACCCGGCTGGGGCTGCTGCATGTGCGGCTGCTGCGGGTAGCCGTACCCCGGCTGCGGCTGCTGGGGCGGCTGTCCGTAGGGGCCCTGCCCCTGCTGCGGCGGATAGGTCATGCGGGATTCCCCCTGAGAGAGTGCTCTTGTGTTTGACGCGGGCACGCTATAGCACCCGGTCGACACGGCCCCAACGCACCAGGCCTGCGGCCGCCGTTGCATAGACCCCCGCCACCATCAGGACCAGCGGAACCGATCGGCCGTCAGGGGGAAGCATCAACGCGGCGACGCCCGCCGCGCCGACGAAGGCGACGTTGAACAGCACGTCATACAGGGAGAAGACCCGGCCGCGGAACGCGTCTTCCACGGAGGTCTGCACCACCGTGTCCGTCGCGATCTTCGCCCCCTGCGTCACGAGCCCGAGCAGGAAGGCTGCGACAAGCATCGGACCGGGGCTGAACGGTAGTGCCAGAGAAGGCACGAGGACTGCGGCGGCGGCCGCGCAGGCGGTCATCCATCCGTACCGGCCGAGCTTCCCGATCCCCCAAGGGGTCAGGACGGCCGCCGCGAAGAAGCCGGCGCCCGAGGCGGCCAGGGCCAGGCCCAGCAGCGCGAGTCCGTCCGACTCGTCGGTGGACCAGGAGTAGCGGCAGAGCATGAGCACCATCACCGTCAGCGCTCCGTAGCAGAAACGGAGCAGTGTCATCGCGGTGAGCGCGTAAGTCGCCGCAGGGCGCCGGCTCAGGTATCGAAGCCCTTCGAGCAGTCCCCGCGCCGTGGAGGCGATCGCGGCACCCAGGCGGGGCTGAACCACGTCAGGGTCCGGGCCGAGCAGGTCCCTCGCCATCCGCAGGGAAGCCAGGGCCGAGCCGAGGTAGAGCGCCGCTCCGAAAAGGACGACAGCGGCGTCCGAGCCCGAGGCGACCAGTCGCACAAGGAAGGCGAGACCGCCGCCGGCTGTCGCGGCAAGCGTTCCCGCGGTGGGCGAGAGGGAGTTGGCCATGACGAGGTGCTCGGAATCCACGACGCGTGGGAGCGCCGCAGAGAGCCCGGCCAGAACGAAGCGGTTGACGGCCGTGACCGACAGGGCCGAGACGTAGAAGAGCCAGTCGGGGACGGAGGCGAGGATCAGCAGTGCGGTGCAGCAGGCGAGGAGTGCACGCAGCAGGTTCCCGTACAGGAACACCTGGCGGCGTTGCCACCGGTCGAGCAGCACCCCGGCAAAGGGGCCGACCAGGGAGTAGGGGAGGAGCAGGACGGCCATGGCGGACGCGATCGCGGTCGGAGAGGTCTGCTGTTCCGGGGAGAAGACCACGTATGTGGCAAGAGCGACCTGGTAGACGCCGTCGGCCGCCTGAGAGAGCAGGCGCACGGTCAGCAGCCGGCGGAAGCCGGCGAGGCGCAGGAGTACGCGCAGATCACGTACGACGGGCATGCGAGTAAGGGTCACACACGCGGAGGGTCCCCGGGTGTACGACCCGGGGACCCTCCGCGACGGCAGGTGGAAGCGCTTAGCGCTCGACCTCACCCTGGATGAACTTCTCGACGTTCTCGCGGGCCTCGTCGTCGAAGTACTGAACCGGCGGGGACTTCATGAAGTACGAGGACGCGGAGAGGATCGGGCCGCCGATGCCGCGGTCCTTGGCGATCTTCGCGGCACGCACGGCGTCGATGATGACACCGGCCGAGTTCGGGGAGTCCCAGACCTCGAGCTTGTACTCGAGGTTCAGCGGGACGTCGCCGAAGGCACGGCCCTCGAGGCGCACGTAGGCCCACTTACGGTCGTCCAGCCACGCCACGTAGTCCGACGGCCCGATGTGGACGTTCTTCTCGCCCATGTCGCGGTCGGGGATCTGCGAGGTGACGGCCTGCGTCTTCGAGATCTTCTTGGACTCCAGGCGCTCACGCTCGAGCATGTTCTTGAAGTCCATGTTGCCGCCGACGTTCAGCTGCATCGTGCGGTCCAGGATGACACCCCGGTCCTCGAAGAGCTTGGCCATCACGCGGTGCGTGATGGTGGCGCCGACCTGCGACTTGATGTCGTCGCCGACGATCGGAACACCGGCCTCGGTGAACTTGTCCGCCCACTCCTTGGTGCCGGCGATGAAGACCGGGAGAGCGTTGACGAACGCGACCTTGGCGTCGATGGCGCACTGCGCGTAGTACTTCGCAGCGTCCTCGGAACCGACGGGCAGGTAGCAGACCAGGACGTCGACCTGCTTGTCCTTGAGGGTCTGGACGATGTCGACCGGCGCCTCGGCGGACTCCTCGATGGTCTCGCGGTAGTACTTGCCGAGACCGTCGAGCGTGTGGCCACGCTGAACGGTGATGCCGGTGTTCGGCACGTCGCAGATCTTGATGGTGTTGTTCTCGCTGGCGCCGATGGCGTCCGAGAGGTCGAGGCCGACCTTCTTGGCGTCCACGTCGAAGGCGGCCACGAACTCGATGTCACGGACGTGGTAGTCGCCGAACTGGACGTGCATCAGACCCGGCACCTTGCCGGCCGGGTCGGCGTCCTTGTAGTACTCGACGCCCTGCACCAGCGAGGCGGCGCAGTTGCCCACGCCGACGATGGCTACGCGAACCGAACCCATTGGCGGTTGCTCCCTGTGTGTTATCGGTGTTCCGGATGAAACCCTGCGGTGCGCGGGGTTTCACTTGGCGGGGTCGTCGGACGGATCCGGCGGGGTGGAGTCATCGGGAGGCGTCCCTCCGGAAGACTCGGCACCCCTGTGCCGGGGCAGGCCGCCCGTCGCTCCAGATGTGTTGTCCTGCTGCGCGGTGCTCTCGGGCGAGGATCTCTGATCCCGCCCTGCCCGCTCGCTCTCGATGAGCTCGTTCAGCCAGCGCACTTCACGCTCCACGGACTCCATGCCGTGCCGCTGCAGCTCGAGGGTGTAGTCGTCGAGACGCTCGCGGGTGCGGGCCAAGGAGGCACGCATCTTCTCCAGACGCTCTTCGAGCCGGCTGCGGCGGCCTTCCAGCACCCGCATCCGCACTTCGCGCTCCGTCTGACCGAAGAAGGCGAAACGTGCCGCGAAGTGCTCGTCCTCCCAGCTGTCGGGGCCGGTGTGGGAGAGCAGCTCCTCGAAGTGCTCCTTACCTTCCGCCGTCAACCGGTAGACGATCTTTGCGCGCCGGCCGGCGAGCGAGGCTGCGAGGGCGTCCTCGGGAGCGTTTCCCGGTTCCTCGATCAACCAGCCGTTGGCGACCAGCGTCTTGAGGCAGGGGTAGAGGGTTCCGTAACTGAAGGCGCGGAAGATTCCCAGTGACGTGTTGAGCCGCTTGCGCAGCTCGTAACCGTGCATCGGGGCTTCGCGGAGCAGACCGAGGACGGCGAACTCGAGGATGCCGGAGCGCTTGCTCACGGTCGCCTCCTTCGCCGGTCCCGGTCCTGTATGTCGTGCTGATGTATCGACTCGATACATCAGCACGATAGAACGGCTCGACTGTCCCGACAAGGGCGGCCATGGTGAGCGGCGTCACATCGTCAATTCATAGGGAGAGAGTTGCCTGAAATGGGGTGAACTTCAGGCCTAGGTGGGTTTTGGCCGTGCGTAGTCTGTGCGGATGCAGACCACCGGGAACCATGTGACGCCTCCATGCGTCATCGCCGTGGATGCACAGCGGATGAGCCCTTCCCAGAGCTCGTCCGTATCCATTTCGGGGGGACCGGAACTCAACTGCCGCTTCCAGGCGTCTCGCCTGCCCGAGGAGTAGTCGTTCGATGAGCGAGCACCGTCGCAAACCGCCGCAGCCACAGGGTGGCGGGCGCGCCGCGGCCAGACGCGCCGCCCAGCAGTCTTCAGGCCGCCGTGGCGTCCCACCCCGGGGCGCCACAGCGGCCTCACCTGCCGCTTCACATGGTGAGGAACGGCCTTACAGCAGTCGCGCCGAGGCGCGCCGCGCCGCGCAGCGTGGTGGCCGTCGCGGCGGAGGCGGCGGTGACGGCGGATACGACGGTGCCGGCCGCCGTGGTGGACAGCCGGGTAAGAAGAGGCTGATCGACTACCCGCGCCACGGCAAATACGGGTGGCGGCGCTGGGTCCCCTCCTGGAAGCTCGTGACCGGGCTGTTCCTCGGGTTCCTCGCCAGTCTGATGACGGCGGGCACCATCGCCTACGCCATGGTGGGCGTGCCCGAGCAGGCTTTGATCGCCGGGGCGCAGAACAACGTCTACTACTGGGACGACGGCACCCAGATGGTGGCCACCGGTGGTGAGGTCAACCGACAGATCATCCCCATCTCGAAGATCCCCATCGAGATGCAGAACGCCGTCATCTCCGCGGAGAACAAGACCTTCCGCGAGGACTCGGGCATCGACCCGATGGGTATCGGCCGGGCCGTGTTCAACATGGCGCGGGGCGAGCAGACCCAGGGTGGTTCGACGATCACCCAGCAGTATGTGAAGAACGCGCGGCTGGACAACCAGGACCAGACCCTCAGCCGTAAGTTCCAAGAGCTTTTCATCTCCATGAAGATCGACTCGGAGATGAAGAAGGAAGACATCATGGAGGGGTACCTCAACACCTCCTACTACGGTCGAGGCGCTTACGGCATCCAGGCCGCGGCCCGCACGTACTTCAACAAGGACGCCGACAAGCTCGACGTGAGCCAGTGCGCATTCCTCGCGTCGCTCCTCAAGGGTGCGACCTACTACGACCCGGCCGGCGCCACGGCGATCGATCCGTCGGCGACGGAGGAAGCCAACACCAAGCGGATGAGGATCCGCTGGAGCTGGATCCTCGACGAGATGGTCAAGGACAAGTACCTCGACGCGGCGGAGCGTCAGAAGTACACGGACCTTCCCGCGTCGGAGTCGCCCCGAAAGAACGCTCAGCTCGGCGGCCAGATCGGTTACCTGGTGGACCTGGCCAAGGCCAACTTCCTGAACAACTACGACCAGGAAGTCGACCTGTCCAAGGGCGGATACGAGATCTACACGACCTTCAACAAGAAGCGGGTCGCTGCCCTCGAGAACGCGGTCAAGAAGGTCCGTGACGAGAACATCGACCCGAAGAAGCGCCCGGACGATGACACGCACGTCCAGTTCGGCGGCGCCTCGGTCGAGCCCGGGACGGGCAAGATCGTCGCGATCTACGGCGGTGAGGACGCCACCAAGCACTTCACCAACAACGCCGATGCCACCGGTGCCCAGGTCGGATCGACGTTCAAGCCCTTCGTCCTCGCTGCCGCCATGCGCGACGGCGTCCGCAACCCCGAGCTCCAGGAGGAGCAGGGGCCCGACGACCGCCGGATCGTCGACCCCGACAAGAGCCGGTACAGCGGCAAGAACAAGCTGAAGATCAAAAACTACGACGGTTCCGTCTGGCGCGACGAGAAGGGGAAGGAGTGGAATCAGACCAACGACGGTCAGCAGAACTACGGCAACATCAGCCTGCGCGAGGCGATGATCCACTCCGCCAACTCCCCTTACGTGCAGCTTGGCATGGACATCGGCATCCCGCAGGTGAGGGACGCCGCCATCGACGCCGGTCTGCTCGAGTCCAGCCTGAGCAAGTCGAACGTGCCCTCCTTCTCCCTCGGTATCTCCGAGCCCAGCGCCATCCGTATGGCAGGCGCCTACGGCACCTTCGCCGCCGAGGGTGAGCAGCGTGACCCGTATTCGGTGACGAAGGTCAAGCACGAGGGCCTGACCGTTTACGAGCACGAGGACAAGGCCGAGCAGGCCTTCGACAAGAACATCGCCAACAACGTGACCGATGTCCTCAGGGACGTCGTCGAGCATCCCGAAGGCACGGGTAACAACGCCCAGGTCAAGGGACGGCAGGTCGCCGGCAAGACCGGTACGACCGACTTCAACAAGTCCGCCTGGTTCGTCGGATACACGCCCCAGCTGTCGACCGCCATCGACATGTACCGCTTGGACGACAACGAGAAGAACAAGAAGCGCGAGTTCCTCGAGATGTACGACACCGGTGGACAGGACAAGATCCACGGTTCGTCGTTCCCCTCCGAGATCTTCCAGGACTACATGACGGAAGCGCTCAAGGGCGCCAAGGTCCTCAACTTCCCGAAGCCGGAGCCGATCGACGGTGAGGCGGTCTGGGGCGGCGGTGCGGTCAGCCCGTCCCCGACGCCCAGCAGCAGCCCGTCCTCCTCTCCGTCCCCGTCTCCGTCCACGTCCCCCAGCCCGTCCCCGTCGAGCAGCCCCGGTCCCTCGGAGTCCTGCAACCCGTGGGAGGACTGGACCTGCGGCGTCGACGGTGGCAGCGGCAACGGCGGCGGTGACGGTGGCGGCGGCAATGGCGGCGTGACGTCGAGCCCGTCGACGTCGACCGGCACCGACGGCGGCGCCGACAGCGGCGGTGGCAACGGGAACGGTGGCGGCAACGGCGGCGGCGGCCTCTTCGGAGGCACCGACGGCGAAGGCTGACGGTCACCCGCGTCGGCCATGACGAGGCCGCCGCACCGGGAAAGGACCGGCATTCGTGCCGAGCCCCCGGGGCGGCGGCCCTCGTCGTATCCCCCTCCCTGTACGGCAGGATGTGCACCATGCCCAGCGCAGAAGAGACGAGCGTGTACGAGGAAAAGCCCGACGTACGCCCCGAGGCTCCCGACGTACGTCCCACACGGCATGACCGGATCGCCGCGGCAGGCAGCGAGCTGATCGGCGGCCCGGCCGGGCGCTGGGCGTCGCGCAGCGGGGGCGGCCCGCTCACACCCGTGCGTGTGGTGGCGCTGGTCGCCATCGGCATGTTCGCGCTGGGCATGGTGCAGAAGCTGCCCTGTTACAACTGGGCGTGGTTCAGGGGCACCAGCTCGCAGTACACCCACGCGTGCTACTCGGACATCCCGCATCTCTTCGTGGGCCGCGGCTTCTCCGAGGGCCTGATCCCGTACTTCGACCGGCTGCCCGGCGACATGGAGTACCTCGAGTACCCCGTGCTGACGGGCCTGTTCATGCAGGTCGCCTCCTGGATCGGCCGCCTCGGTGGTGGCTCCGGCCAGGGGCCGCAGCAGATGTACTGGATGATCAACGCGGGGCTGCTGATGATCTGCGCAGCGGTCATCGCCGTCTGCGTCGCCCGCACGCACCGCCGGCGCCCCTGGGACGCGCTGCTCGTCGCTCTCGCCCCTGCCTTCGCGCTGACCGCCACCATCAATTGGGACCTGCTCGCGGTGGCTCTCACCGCCGCGGCGATGCTGATGTGGTCACGCGGCAGGGTTGTCGCTTTCGGCGTCCTGATCGGACTCGCGACCGCCGCCAAGCTGTATCCGGTGCTGCTGCTCGGCCCTCTGCTCGTCCTGTGCTGGCGGGCGGGCAAGTGGCGGGAATTCATCACGGCGACGCTCGGCGCGGCGGCAGCCTGGCTCGTGGTCAATCTGCCCGTGATGCTGTTCGCGCCGGAGGGCTGGAAGAAGTTCTACACGTTCAGCCAGGAGCGCCAGGTCGACTTCGGATCGTTCTGGCTGATCATCACGCAGCGCACCGGTGAGTCCATCGACGTGGAGAACGTCAACACCTACGCCACCCTGCTGATGATCCTGGCTTGCGCGGGCATCGGCCTGCTCACGTTGCGGGCCCCGCGCCGCCCCCGCTTCGCCCAGGTCGCCTTCCTGGTAGTGGCCGCGTTCATCCTCACCAACAAGGTCTACTCGCCGCAGTACGTGCTGTGGCTGATCCCGCTCGCCGCCCTCGCCCGTCCCCGCTGGCGCGACTTCCTCATCTGGCAGGCGTGTGAGGTCATGTACTACCTGGGCATCTGGATGTACCTCGCCTACACGACCAGCCCTAAGCACCAAGGGCTGCCGCAAGAGGGCTACCAGTTGGCCATCGCGCTGCATCTGCTCGGGACGCTGTACCTGTGCGCCGTGATCGTGCGCGACATCCTCATGCCGGAACGGGACGGGGTTCGTCAGGACGGCTCCGACGATCCCGGCGGGGGTGTGCTCGACGGTGCTCCGGACGCGTTCGTGCTGGGGCCGGCGGCGCATCCGCCGCGGCACGCCGCTCACGCCGAAGAAGGTCCGCGCGTGGAGTGGGGCGTTCAGGAAGGATGCGGCCCGGAGACCGGACCGCATCCTTCCGTCTGAAACCGTCTGCGGGCCCGGGCCCGGGCACCGAGCCCGGCCGGCGGGGGACGGGGCGGCGTGCCCGTCCCCCGGGCAGGGGCCTTGCTAGCGGTCCACCAGCCGGTCGAACTGCGTCGTCGTGTGCCTGAGGTGCGCCACCAGCTCGTCACCGACCTTCGGCTCCTGCGCGTCGGCGGGCACGAACAGGATGGAGACCTGCATGTGGGGCGGCTCGGCGAACCAGCGCTGCTTGCCCGCCCACACGAACGGCGACAGGTTGCGGTTGACCGTCGCCAGTCCCGCCCGTGCCACACCCTTCGCACGCGGCATCACACCGTGCAGCGCCTTGGGCGCCTCCAGGCCGACACCGTGCGAGGTGCCGCCCGCCACCACGACGAGCCAGCCGTCCGAGGCGGCCTTCTGCTGGCGGTAGCCGAAACGATCCCCTCTGGCCACGCGGGTGACGTCGAGCACGGCGCCGCGGTACTCGGTGGCCTCGTGGTCGCCGAGCCACAGCCGCGTCCCGATCCGCGCGCGAAAGCGGGTCTGCGGGAACTGCTGCTGCAGCCGGGCCTGCTCCTGGGCGCGCAGATGACTCACGAACATCGTGTGCAGCGGCAGCCTGGCCGCACGCAGCCGGTCCATCCAGCCGATGACTTCCTCGACCGCGTCGGAACCGTCGGTCCGGTCCAGCGGCAGGTGCAGGGCGAAGCCCTCCAGCCGCACGTCCTCGATGGCGGCGTGCAGCTGGCCGAGGTCCTGCTCGGAGATGCCGTGGCGCTTCATCGAGCTCATGCACTCGATGACGACCCGGGCTCCCACCAGCGCGTGTACGCCGTCGACCGAGGAGACGGAGCGGACCACTCTGTCGGGCAGCGGCACCGGTTCCTCACCGCGCCGGAAGGGCGTGAGCACCAGGAGATCGCCGCTGAACCAGTCCTTGATCCGTGCGGCCTCGTACGTCGTGCCCACGGCGAGCATGTCGGCGCCGAAGCGTGACGCCTCCTCCGACAGCCGCTCGTGGCCGAAGCCGTAACCATTGCCCTTGCAGACCGGGACGAGACCGGGGAACTGGTCGATCACCGACTTCTGGTGCGCCCGCCAGCGAGCGGTGTCGACGTAGAGGGAGAGCGCCATGGCCGGCCCGGAACCTTTCTGGTGGCTGCGGTGTATCAGAGATATGTACGAGACTACGGAGTCGGCCGCGGCGTCGTCAGCGACGCGACATGTAGATGTCGAGCGCCTTGTGGAGGAGCTTGTTCAGCGGGAAGTCCCACTCACCGACGTACTCGACGGCCTCGCCGCCGGTCCCGACCTTGAACTGGATCAGGCCGAAGAGGTGGTCCGTCTCGTCGAGCGAGTCGCTGATGCCCCGCAGGTCGTAGACCGTCGCGCCCATGGCGTACGCGTCGCGGAGCATCCGCCACTGCATCGCGTTCGAGGGCCGGACCTCGCGCCCGATGTTGTCCGAGGCGCCGTACGAGTACCAGACATGACCGCCGACGACCAGCATCGTCGCCGCGGACAGGTTGACCCCGTTGTGCCGCGCGAAGTACAGGCGCATGCGGTTCGGGTCCTCGTTGTTCAGCACCGTCCACATGCGCTGGAAGTACGAGAGGGGGCGCGGCCGGAAACGGTCCCGCTCAGCAGTGATCTCGTACAGCCGCTGCCATTCGGCGAGGTCCTCGTAGCGGCCCTGCACGACCTCCACGCCGGCCTTCTCGGCCTTCTTGATGTTGCGCCGCCACAGCTGGTTGAAGCCCTTGAGGACATCGTCCAGCGAGCGGTTGGCCAGCGGCACCTGATAGACGTACCGGGGCTGCACGTCGCCGAAGCCGGCGCCGCCGTCCTCGCCCTGCTGCCAGCCCATCTTCCGCAGCCTGTCGGCCACTTCGAACGCGCGCGGCTCGATGTGCGTCGCTTCCACGTCGCGCAGTCGCTTCACGTCCGGGTCCTGGATACCGGCCTTGATCGCCGGGGCGTCCCAGCGGCGGATCACGACCGGCGGCCCCATCTTCACCGAGAAGGCGCCCTGGTTCTTCAGGTGCGCCAGCATCGGCTGGAGCCAGTCGTCCAGGTTGGGGGCGTACCAGTTGATCACCGGGCCCTCGGGGAGGTATGCCAGGTATCGCTTGATCTTGGGGAGCTGGCGGTAGAGCACCAGGCCCGCGCCGACGAGCTCACCGTTCTTGTCGAACCAGCCGAGGTTCTCCGAGCGCCACTCCGTCTTCACGTCCGCCCACGCCGGGACCTGGCAGTGACTCGCCGAGGGCAGGGTCTGGATGTATGCCAGATGCTGCTCACGGCTGATGGTCCTCAGGGTCAGGCTCATGCGGGGCGCTCCTCGGCAGGTGTGTCCCCATGGGTCAGGGGCTCCGGCTCTCGCGCCGAAGCCTACTGGTCCGTGGCTGGGGCCCGAATGGCTGTGCACGGGAGCGGGCCGCCGGCCGGCC
>NZ_JBSGZJ010000232.1:0-11018 GCF_053610925.1 Streptomyces sp. NPDC054847
GTGCAGGAAGGAGAGCTGAGATGACCCGTGCAGTCGGTATCGACCTCGGTACGACGAACTCGGTGGTGGCCGTCCTCGAAGGCGGCGAGCCGACCGTCATCGCCAGTACGGAGGGTGCGCGGACCACGCCCTCGGTGGTCGCCTTCGCGAAGAGCGGCGAAGTGCTCGTCGGGGAGATCGCCAAGCGTCAGGCGGTGACCAACGTCGAACGCACCGCCCGGTCGGTCAAGCGTCACATGGGGGAGGCGCAGTGGCGCTTCCCGGACTCGGGCTCCATCGACGGCAAGCGCTACACCGCGCAGGAGATCTCCTCCCGGGTGCTGCAGAAGCTGAAGCGGGACGCGGAGGCCTATCTCGGCGAGGACGTGACCGACGCCGTGATCACCGTGCCCGCGTACTTCAACGACTCGCAGCGCACCGCCACCAAAGAGGCGGGGGAGATCGCCGGCCTCAAGGTGCTGCGGATCATCAACGAGCCCACCGCCGCCGCGCTGGCGTACGGCCTGGACAAGGAGAACGACCAGACGGTCCTCGTCTTCGACCTCGGTGGCGGGACCTTCGACGTCTCGCTGCTGGACATCGGTGAGGGCCTGGTGGAGGTGAAGGCCACCAACGGCGACACCCATCTCGGCGGCGACGACTGGGACCAGCGCGTCGTCGACCATCTGGTCAAGCAGTTCAAGAACGGCTACGGCATCGACCTCTCGAAGGACAAGATGGCCCTTCAGCGGCTGCGGGAAGCCGCGGAGCGGGCGAAGGTCGAGCTGTCCTCCGCGACCGAGACGACGATCAACCTGCCGTACATCACGGCCTCCGCGGAAGGCCCGCTGCACCTGGACGAGAAGCTGACGCGTGCCCAGTTCCAGCAGCTGACAGCGGACCTGCTCGAGCGCTGCAAGGCCCCCTTCCACAACGCGATCAAGGACGCCGGCATCAGTGTCGGCGACATCGACCATGTGATCCTGGTCGGCGGTTCGACCCGTATGCCCGCCGTCACCGAGCTGGTCAGGGAACTGACCGGCAAGGAACCGCACAAGGGCGTGAACCCGGACGAGGTCGTCGCCATCGGCGCCTCGCTCCAGGCCGGTGTGCTGCGGGGCGAGGTCAAGGACGTCCTGCTGCTGGACGTGACCCCGCTGTCCCTCGGTATCGAGACCAAGGGCGGCATCATGACCAAGCTCATCGAGCGCAACACCACGATCCCGACCAAGCGGTCCGAGGTCTTCACGACGGCCGAGGACAACCAGCCGTCCGTGCAGATCCAGGTCTTCCAGGGCGAGCGCGAGATCGCGGCGTACAACAAGAAGCTCGGGATGTTCGAGCTGACCGGTCTGCCGCCGGCCCCGCGCGGCGTGCCGCAGATCGAGGTCACGTTCGACATCGACGCCAACGGCATCATGCACGTGACCGCGAAGGACCTCGGCACGGGCAAGGAACAGAAGATGACCGTCACCGGCGGCTCCGCCCTGCCCAAGCAGGACATCGACCGCATGATGCGCGAGGCCGAACAGCACGCGGAGGAGGACCGGCGCCGCAAGGAGGCGGCCGAGACCCGCAACCAGGCGGAGGGCCTGGTGTACAACACCGAGAAGCTGCTGCGCGACCAGGCGGACCAGGTCCCACAGGACGCACGGCAGGAGGTCGAGACGGCGATCGGCGACCTCAAGGAGAAGCTCAAGGGCGACGACACGAGCGCGATCCGCGAGGCCACGGAGAAGGTCAGCGTGGCCGCCCAGAAGGTCGGCTCCGCCATCTACGCCCAGGCCCGGCCCGAGGGCGGGGCCGGCGCGACGGGCGGCGCAGGGGCCGCCGGTGGCCAGGCGGCCGGCGACGGACAGGGCCCGGCGGACGACGAGGTGGTCGACGCCGAGATCGTCGACGAGGACAGGCGGCAGGGAGGCGAAGGATGAGCGTCCCGAACGACCGACGCGCTCACAGGAAGGAACAGCGTCCACCCATGATCATCCGCGACCGGCGCCGCATCGATCCGGTCACCCTCGAACTGCGCGGGACCACCGAGACACCCGGGCCCGCGACCTCGGCGGAGGACACCGGTGCCGCGGCGCCGCGAAACCCCGGTGCGGATGCTGGGGCGGGCCCGGAACAGGCGCGGAGCCCGCGCCCGGAGCCGGAGCCGGAGCACGGCCATGCTGCGGGCCACGGGCAGGGGCGGGTCCAGGACCGGCCACCGGAGCGGGCGCCGGCGGCCGACGCGCACGGCGGCGACGAAGCGTCGGAGATCGCGAAGCTGCGGTCACAGCTGTCCGAACGGACCGCCGACCTGCAACGGACGAAGGCCGAGTACGACAACTACCGCAAGCGCGTGCGACGCGACCGCAGGGCGGTGCAGGAGATCGCCGTGTCCAACGTGCTCGGCGCTCTCCTGCCGGTCCTGGACGTCGTCGTCCGGGCGCGCGAACACGGCGAGGACTCGAAGGGGTTCGCGTCCGTCGCCGACCTCCTCGAGGACCGACTGGCCGCGCTCGGCCTGCAGTCCGTCGGAGAGGTGGGGGAGCCGTTCGATCCGACGGCTCATGAGGCGCTCGACTACACGGAGTCGGAACAGCAGGAGCGGCCGGTCTGCAGCAGCGTGCTGCGGCCCGGTTACCGGGTCGGAGACCATCTCCTGCGGCCCGCGCAGGTAGTCGTCACCGGTCCGCCGGCCACCGGCACGGCTGGGGCGGGCACCCGCACGGATGCGGACACCGGTTCGTACGGGGACACCGGTTCGGGCGGGGGCGCTGTTGGTGGGCACGGCCCGCCGGTCGCCGGCGAACGGGACTCGCGTCGGGAACGGCCGTACGGCGGGCCGGGGGAGGGCGGCCGGCTCGGGACCAGGTCCGACGTGTGACGGGCGTCCTGCGTCCGGCCGGACACCGACGCCCGGCCCCGCCCGCGCGCCCGGAAAAGCAGGGCGTCCACCGGCACTGCCGAGCCGCGCCGGTGGACGTACCGAGTCGTCGTCCAGCGGGGACGCTACGGGGCGCTCGGCATGGGCGAGCCGGGAGATGCTCTTACGGCGCCCGCTGCTCCGGCACGGCATCCGACCCGGCGCCGAACGCGTGCTGAACCTGGGCTGCGGCCAATGGCTGCCGCGCGCCTTGGCCGCGCATCCCCGCGTCCACCGCGACCGCCGGGGCTTCGTCTGACTGGTCCTGCGACGCACGTCGGACCGAGCCGGGCGCGAGCTACGACGGCCCCCGGCCGAGCCGTGCGACGGCCCACGTCGCCCGCGCCGGCAGATCACCCAGCGACGAGCGGAACTGCTTGGCGATCGTGGTCAGCAGGACCTTCCCGTGCCCCATCGTCTCCCGCGCGAGCTCCGCCTCGCCGGCCTCCACGGCCGCGAGCACCAGCTCCAGATGCTGCTCCGTGATCATCCGGCCGAGGCCCCGGCGGTGCCACTCGGACACCGTTTCGTCCGGCACGGCGCCGTCGAGTCCCACCGCCGCCCGCGCACGCTCCAACGCCCGTCGCGCCGCCGTCAGATCGCCCTTGCGCAGTTCCAGCCGGGCCAGGACGTAGGCTTCCGCAGCCAGGTCCCACCCCGTGTCCCGCAGCGACAGCAGGTCGAACTGCGCCCGGGCCGCCTGCGCGTGGTCGCCGAGCCGTTCCAGCGCGCGGCTCAACTCCTTGAGCCGCGCCGCGTCCGGGCCCGTGTCGTCCAGCATGCGGATCAGCGCGACCCGGGCGTGCTCCGTGCGGCCCTGCCGGCGGGCCAGCTCGACCCACGTGAACTCGCTCTGCGTCGAGGGGTCCCGGCCGTGGTGCTCCGCGTCTTCCTTCCGGGCCTCCTCCAAGACGCCGGCGGCGTCCGTCACCAGGCCGCCGGTCGCCTCCCGCAGCAGCGGCACATCCTCCGCGCGGCCGTACAGGCCCACCAGCACGGCGGCAAGGCCGCGTTCCTCGAACCATTCGGTCCGTTCGGTGTTCTCGCGTTCCAGCAGGAAGCGCAGCAACGGCAGATCCTCCGCCCGGCGGTCGTACTGCGCGGCCCGGATCACCCCGGCCCGCAGCACCGCGTCGCCGCCCACCTCCTCCCAGGAGCCGGGCACGCCGGACCGCATTCTTTCCAGGGCCTCCCGCCCCGGCGCCAGCACGACGTCGCACAGCGAGCGGCGCGGAGAGTCCCCGGGCAGGCGGTATGCCGTCAACTCCTCGGCATTGAGCAGGACATGGTCCGGCTCTGTGCGCCCCGCGGCGACCTCCGCCCTGGCGGCCAGCTCGACGAGGGGACGCTCGGGCAGGCCCAGCCCGCTCAGCAATGCCGCCCGCTGGGCGTCCAGTTCGGGGGCGAACTGTTCGCGCGCCTCCTCGTCCCCCTCGCGTACCGCGGCGAGCAGCTGCTCCTCGTCGAGGCCCGGGCGGACGCCCTCGCACCACCGGGGCAGCCTGATGACCGTCTCCAGTGCCTCGGTGACACTGTCGGCGATCAGTACGGCGTCGCCTTCAGAGGACGCGTACAGCACCGCGCCGTCGCCGCAGACGAAGTACGTGCCGCCGGTGTCGTCCCCCGCGACCGCTTCCAGCGGGGCGCCGGACGCCAGCCGGACGTCCTCCACGTGATCGGCACGGCCGATGTCGAAGTTGAACGGGAACGCGGCGAGTTCGGCGAGCTCCGGTCGTGTGCGCAGCAGCTCCAGGGCGTGATCGTCCATGCGGCCGAACCCTACGCGGCTGCTGAAGATCCCCGCCGGGTACCTGCGTCTCCCGCAGGGCCTGTGCCCGCCCCCACGAGGCCGACCTTACGATCCACTGCGGTGGGCCGCACCGCCGCCAGGGTCCGTACTGCTCGTTCTCCCCGCCCGGTATTCCGGCGGCTGCGGAGACCTCGTGAGGTCCGCCGCCCGCGGACGTCACGTGGAGTCGCGCACGACGAGTTCCGTGGGCAGGACCACGTGCCGGCGCGGGGCGCCCGGGTCGGTGATCTCGGCCAGCAGGATGCGGGCGATGGTGCGTCCGATCTCCTCGACGGGCTGGCGCACGGTCGTCAGCGGAGGGTCGGTGTGCCGGGCGATGAAGGAGTCGTCGAAGCCGATCACCGCCACGTCCTCGGGGATGCGCCGGCCCTGCGCGCGCAGCTCGCTCATCGCGCCGGCGGCCATCACGTCCGACGCGACGAAGACGGCGTCGAGTTCCGGGATGCGTTCAAGAAGCGAACGCATGGCCTGCCTGCCGCCCTCCTCGGTGAAGTCGGCGGCGGCGACGAGGTGTTCGCCGGAGTCCCGGCCCGCCGCGTCCAAGGCGTCGCGCCAGCCGCGCAGACGGCTCCGGCCGACGTCCATGTCGAGCGGGCCGGTGATCGTCGTGATGGTCCGCCGGCCCCGTTCCACCAGGTGCCGCACGGCGGCGGCGGCGCCGCCCACGTTGTCGGAGTGGGCGTGGCTCAGCGACTCGGCGGGGGAGCGGCGGCCGGCCAGCACGGTCGGCAGCCCCATGTCCTCGAGGAGCCCCGGCAGGGGGTCCTTCTCGTGCACGGAGACCAGCAGTACGCCGTCCACCCGGCGCGCGGCGACCGAGTCGGTGAGCTGGTCCTGTTCGCCCTTGTCCCGGACGAGAACCAGCTGGAGCTGGGTCCTGGTGTCGGCCAGGCCCGTGCTCACCCCCCGGATGACCGCGGAGAAGTACGGCTCCGAGCCCAGTCGGCTCTCCGACTCAGGGATCACCAGGGCGATCGAGTCGGTCCTGCTGGTGACCAGGCCGCGGGCGACGGAGTTCGGGACGTAACCCAGCTCCGCGATCGCCGCCAGGACCGCGTCCCGTGCCTCGTCGCTGACGAGCTCCGAACCGTTGATGACGCGCGAAACCGTCGTGCGGCCCACACCCGCCCGCGCGGCCACGGTCTTGATGGTCGGCCGCCGGCTGCCCCCCATGGCTCCTCCCTCGTCGATCGGCGTGACACGCCGCCAGGCAGCGCATTTTGCCAGAAGTCCGCGCTGCCCGGCGATCATGCCGGTTCGCCTCCGAGATGTGCCTCGGAAGACGATCTGGTTTCAAGTTCTTGACAGGCACGCAACGGGGCCGTCAGTCTTCGTGCACCTTGGTGGGCACGTTCCCATCGTAACGTGGGAACGTGCCCATCGATGAATCGGGCCGTTCAGCGAGCTTACGAGTTCGCATTCCGGTGCATCGGCACCGTCGCTGGGGAGGACATCATGATCAGGAATCAGAAGCTGTTGCGTACAAGAATTACGGGGACCGTCTCCGTGCTCGCTGCCCTCGGCCTGATCGTCGGCTGCAGCAGCGGCGGCGACTCCGGTACCGGCGGCGGCGTCAAGGACGGCAAGGTCACCATCACCATGGGCCTCTTCGGCGTCATGGGGTACAAGGAGACCGGTCTGCTGGACCGCTACATGAAGGAGAACCCGAACGTCACCATCAAGGCCGAGGTGGCCGGTGACGAGCAGACCTACTACACGGCCCTGCAGACGCACCTGGCGGCCGGCAGCGGACTGAAGGACATCCAGGGCATAGAGATCGGCCGGGCCAAGGAGCTCGTGGACACCCAGGCCGACAAGTTCGTCGACCTCTCCGGCGTACCCGGCATCGATCACTATCTGCCCTGGAAGCTCAGCCAGGTCACCACCCCGGACAAGAAGCTCATCGGACTCGGCACGGACATCGGCCCGATGGCCGTCTGCTACCGCAAGGACCTGTTCGAGCAGGCCGGACTGCCTACGGACCGGAACGAGGTCGCAAAGCTGTGGGCGGGCGACTGGTCGAAGTTCGTCCAGGCCGGCAAGGACTTCAAGGCCGGTTTCAAGGGTGACGGCGTCGCCTTCATGGACAGTGCAAGCGGCCTGTTCAACGCGATGATCTACGGCAACTCCGAGCAGTTCTACAACAAGGACGGAGAGCTGATCTACCAGGACAGCCCCACCGTCACCGCTGCCTGGGACCTCGCCTCGCAGGCCGCGACCGGCGGACTGACCGCCAAACTGCGTCAGTTCCAGCCCGGATGGGACCCGGGCCTGGCCAACAGCACCTTCGCCACCACCGTCTGCCCCGCGTGGATGCTCGGCCACATCACAGAGAAGGCCGGGCCGAAGAACAAGGGCAAGTGGGACGTCGCCAAGGCGCCCAAGGGCGCCAACTGGGGTGGTTCCTTCCTCGGCGTGATGGAGAAGAGCCCGGTCAAGGAAGAGGCGAAGAAGCTGGTCGCCTGGCTCACCGCGCCCGAGCAGCAGGAGTTCGTCTTCCAGAAGCTCGGGAACTTCCCGTCCTCGCAGAAGGCGCTGACGTCGCCGGCCGTGACCGGCGCCGAGCAGGAGTACTTCGGCGGGGCGCCCATCGGCGAGATCTTCGGCGCAGCGGCCCAGGAGATCCCGGACGAGCAGGTCCTCGGACGCAAGGACGGCACGATCAAGGACATCTTCTCGCAGGGTCTGACGCTGATCGAGTCCCAGAACAAGAGCCCGGAAGAGGCCTGGAAGACCACCGACGAGCGGATCAAGAAGGCCACCGGCTGAGCCCGCCCCCGTCCGCCCGGTGACCGCGCCGCCCCGCCCGGGGGCAGGCGGTCACCGGGGTCGAGCCCTCCGTACCAGGCCTCACAGGAAGGTTGTCCCCGTGGCCGCTTCCACTCCCGTCGCGCCGGCCGGCGGACCCGTCGGCAAGTCCCCGGCGCCCGGCCCGCACGATGCCGGCGCGCCTCCGCGCCGGCGCGCCCTGCTCCACCGCCTGGACGTGCGCGGCGCGCCCTACGCCTTCGTCGCCCCGTTCTTCATCATCTTCGCGGCCTTCAGCTTCTATCCGCTCGTCTACACCTCGTGGATCTCCCTGCACCGGGTCGAGCTCGCCACCATGAACGTCATGGAGTGGGTCGCCTTCGACAACTACGTCGCGCTGTGGGAGGACGAACGCTTCTGGAACGCGGTCGGCAACACCATCACCCTCGGCGTGATCTCCACCGTGCCGCAACTGCTGATGGCGCTCGGCCTCGCCCACCTGCTCAACTACCGCATGCGCGGCTCGACCTTCTTCCGGGTGGCCGCCCTCACCCCGTACGCCACCTCGGTCGGTGCGGCCGCGCTCGTGTTCACCATGCTCTTCGAGCGCGACTTCGGCATGATCAACTGGATGCTGGGCCTGGTCGGCTTCGACAACGTCGACTTCGAGAACAACAAGTGGGCCGCCCAGATCGCCATCTCCACGATCGTGATCTGGCGGTGGACCGGCTACAACGCACTGCTCTACCTCGCCGCCATGCAGGCCGTCCCGCGGGAGCGCTACGAAGCGGCCGCCATCGACGGCGCCTCGCGCTGGCAGCAGTTCCTCACCGTCACCGTCCCCGGAATCCGCTCCACCATCGTCTTCACCATCGTGCTCTCGACGATCGGCGCGACACAGCTGTTCGGCGAACCCCTCATCTTCGGGCAGGGGCCGAACGGCATCACCGGCGGCGCCGACAACCAGTACCAGACCCTCGGACTGCTGCTGTACGAGGAGGGCTGGAAGAACTACCAGATGGGCCGGGCCGCGACCGTGGCATGGGTGATGTTCCTCCTGCTGGTCCTCGTCTTCGTCGTCCAGCGCGCCGTCAGGCGCGCCGCGTCCCGCAGGCCCGGACCGACCAGGAGCACCGCATCATGACCACCGACAGCCTCCCGGCCCGGGCCGAGCACGGGCCCGCCGCCGTGCAGGAAACCCCCGGCAGGCCCCGCCGCCGTCCGATGATGCGGATGCGGGCCGGCCGTCAGCACCACGCCGGCCCGCTCGCCTACGTGCTCCTCGCGATCGCGGCGCTCACCTCGCTCTTCCCCCTGTACTGGACGATGGTGGCGGCCTCGACGGACAACACGCGGGTGACCCAGACCCCGCCGCCGCTGCTGCCCGGGCCGAACCTGTTCGAGAACCTGGCCAGGGCCTGGGACGAGGCCGCCATGGGCAAGGCGATGATCAACAGCCTGATCGTCGCAGGCTGCATCGCGATGGCGACGGTGCTCTTCGCCACGCTCGCCGGTTTCGCCTTCGCCAAGCTGCGGTTCAAGGCGCGCAACGTGCTGCTGATGCTGGTCATCGGCACGATGATGGTGCCGCCCCAACTCAGCGTCGTACCGCTGTTCATGATGATGAGCGACCTGGGCTGGGGGCAGAAGCTGCCCGCCGTCATCTTCCCCACCCTGGTCAGCGCCGTGGGCGTGTTCTTCATGCGGCAGTACCTCGCCGAGGCCCTGCCCGACGAACTCGTCGAGGCCGGCCGGGTGGACGGCGCGCACTCGCTCCGCATCTTCTGGAGCATCGTGCTGCCGATCGCCAGGCCCGCGATGTCCGTGCTGTTCATGATCACGTTCGTGCACGCGTGGAACGACTTCTTCTGGCCGTTCATCGCCCTGGACATGAGCAACCCGACGGTGCCCGTCGCGCTCACCCAGCTCAGCGCCGGATACATCCGCGACCAGTCACTGATCATGGCCGGCGCCCTGCTGGGCACGCTGCCGCTCCTGGCGATGTTCGTCGTCTTCGGCCGCCAGATCGTCGGCGGCATCATGCAGGGCGCCGTCAAGGGCTGAGCGCCGTGGGCCGGACGCCCCCTCTTCCTTTCTCCCTTTCTCTCCCGTCACCGGAAGGACCCACGTGACCACCGCAACCCGGCACGTCGCCCCCGCCGACCAGGCGCCCGCCACCCGCACCTTCCCGCAGGACTTTCTGTGGGGCACGGCGACCGCCGCGTACCAGATCGAGGGAGCGGCCGCGCTGGACGGCCGCACCCCTTCCATCTGGGACACCTACGCCCGTACCCCGGGCAAGGTCCGCAACGGCGACACCGGCGACATCGCCACCGACCACTACCACCGCTGGCGTGAGGACGTCGCGATCATGGCCGACCTCGGCGTCGGCGCGTACCGGTTCTCGATCGCCTGGCCGCGGGTGCAGCCGACCGGCCGCGGCCCGGCGGTGCAGAAGGGACTGGACTTCTACCGCCGGCTCACCGACGAACTGCTGGACAAGGGCATCCAGCCGGTCGCCACGCTCTACCACTGGGACCTGCCGCAGGAGCTAGAGGACGCCGGCGGCTGGCCCGAGCGGGCCACCACCGACCGGTTCGCGGAGTACGCCGCACTCGCCGCCGACGCGCTCGGCGACCGGGTCCGCACCTGGACCACCCTCAACGAGCCCTGGTGCAGCGCCTTCCTCGGCTACGGCTCCGGTGTGCACGCACCCGGCCGCACCGAGCCGGTCGCAGCCCTGCGGGCCGCGCACCACCTCAACCTGGCGCACGGCAAGGCGGTTCAGGCGCTGCGCGCCGCGCTGCCCGGCAGCGCCCAGGTGTCCGTCACCCTCAACATCCACCATGTGCGCCCGCTCACCGGGCAGGCGCCCGACGTCGACGCGGCGCGCCGCATCGACGCCCTCGCCAACCGGGTCTTCACCGGGCCGATGTTCGAAGGGGCCTACCCCGCCGACCTGCTGGAGGACACGGCCCACCTGACGGACTGGTCCTTCGTACGCGACGGCGACACCGCCGACATCAAGCAGCGGCTCGACTTCCTCGGCGTCAACTACTACACGCCGACACTGGTGTCCGCCGCGGCCGACGGGACGAGCCACGGCTCCGACGGCCACGGCAGAAGCAACCACAGCCCCTGGATCGGCGCCGACAACGTGGCCTTCCACCTCCCGCCCGGCAGCACCACCGCCATGGGCTGGGCGGTCGACCCGACCGGCATGCACGACCTCCTGCTGCGCCTGGGCGCGGACCTGCCGGGCATGCCCCTCGTGATCACCGAGAACGGCGCAGCCTTCGACGACTACGTCGACCCGAGCGGCGAGGTCCGCGACCCGGACCGGATCGCCTATCTGCACGGTCACCTCACGGCGGTGCACCGGGCGATGGAGGCGGGCGTGGACGTTCGCGGCTACTTCCTCTGGTCGCTGCTGGACAACTTCGAGTGGGGCTACGGCTACAGCAAGCGCTTCGGCACGGTCTACGTCGACTACCCGACGGGCAGGCGCATCCCCAAGGCGAGCTCGCGCTGGTACGCGCAACTGGCGCGCACGGGCGCGCTGACGCCCCT
>NZ_JBSGZJ010000233.1:0-11012 GCF_053610925.1 Streptomyces sp. NPDC054847
CCTTTGGACGGTGGGGCAGCCGGTTCCGGGAAGCCGCAGCGGCTCACCCGGTGGGGATCAGAACTCCTTGATCCTGATGTTGCGGTAGGAGATCACGTCCGTGGTGCCGTGGACCTGGAGGCCGACGTAGCCGGTGGCGTAGCGGCGGCCGTCCGTCCCGGGGTCGTCCGACCGGGGCGGCTGGAAGACCTGACCGCCGGTGTTGTCGAACTCGTTGATCAGCTTGCCGTTGCGGTAGACCGAGTAGTGCTGTCCCTCCACCCGGATCTCGTAGTCGTTCCAGGTGCCCTTCGGCGTCACACCCGCGCCGCCGAGGCCGACGCGGTCGAAGCCGTAGATCGAGCCGGTCTTGTACATGTCGCCGTCGGGACGGTCCAGGATCTGCACCTCATGGCCGTACTTGATGGCGACCCACTCCGGGCGGGACTCCTCCGGGTTGTCGTGGACGTACGGGAAGCGTACGAAGACACCGCCGTTGGCGTTGCCGGCGCCGGGGGCGTCGTCCCGCCACTGGAGCTTCAGGGAGAAGTCGCCGTACTGCCGCTGCGGGAACCACAGCATGCCCATGCCCGGCACCGTGGTGCTGCTGGTCATGGCCCCGTCCTCGCTGAGCGAGAACTTGCCGCCGCCGACGTGCTGCCACTTGGCGAAGGTCTCCTCGGTGCCGTCGAAGATGTCGCGGTAGCCGCCTGTCTGCCCGGGCTTGCCGATGCCCGATTCCCTGGCCGCGCGGGTGATCTGCCGGTGCTCACGGCTGTCGATGACGCCATCGTCGAGGAGCCGGTCGAGCACCTCGTCCACGTGCTTGAGGAACAGCGCGTGCGACGACCAGTCCTTCTCGTCCTCGATCAGCTCGTTGATGGTGCAGCGGCTGCCCGTCATGCGGTTCGGGATGCCGGTGTCGACCGTGCCGACGATGACCGTCGCACGCTCGTCGTACTCGGGGCACACGGGCGCGGGGACGCCGCCGCCCTCCGCGACCGAGAACGCCAGGCTCTTGGCCTGCGAGGTGTTGCCGGCCTTGTCGGTCGCCCGGTAGAGGACCGTGTGGTAGCCGACGCGGTCGACGACCACCGGAGCCGTGTAGGCGAGGTAGGGGCCGCCGTCGAGGGAGTACTCGACCTTGTCGACGCCGGAGCCGCCGGAGTCGACCGCGACGACCGTCACGGTGGCCCGGCCGATGTAGGCGCCGTCGGAGTTCTGCTCGCCGGAGATCCCCGCCGTGGTCTGCGGCGGCTCCTTGTCCTCGGCCGGCGGTGCGACGATCGTGAAGTCCACGGACTTCTCGGCCGCGGCGTTGCCGGCCTTGTCGGTGGCCCGGTACCTGACGGTGTGCGCGCCCGTCTCGTGGACCATCACCGGGGCGGTGTAAGGCTGCCAGGCGCCGGTACCGACCGCGTACTCGACGGTGTTGACGCCGGAGCCCGTGTCGGAGGCGGTCACGGTGACCGTGGCCATCCCCAGGTAACGGCCCTGGTCGTCCTTCTCCCCGCTCACCGTGGCCGAGGTCTCCGGGGCGGTGGTGTCGTCCGTGGGCGGCGCGGCGACGGTGAAGTCGACGGACTTCTCCGCCTCGACGTTGCCCGCCTTGTCGTACGCCCGGTAGCGGAGGGTGTGGGCCCCGACCTCGTCGACGACGACGGGCGTCGTGTACGGCTGCCAGGGACCGTCGGCGCCGAGCGCGTACTCGATCTTGTCGACGCCGGCGCCCTCGTCGGTCGCCGCCAGAGTGACCGCGGCCTGGCCGATGTAGGCGCCGTCGGCGTTCCGGTCACCTTCCACCTTCGCCGTCGTCACGGGCGCGGTGGTGTCCTCGCCGCTGCCCGCGGTGACGGTCAGGATGCCCTGCATCGAACCGTGACCGGGGATCGTGCAGTGGTAGAAGTAGCGGCCCTCGGTCAGGTTGACCTGGGCGGTGTGCTTGCCTCCCATGTCGTCGTTCGGGTTGGCCAGCAGGTTCAGCTGGACGTCGTTGTTGAACTCGACGTCGGAGACCGAGAACGTCAGGGTGTGCGGCATCCCGGTGGTGTTCCCGGTGGCCGCGCTGTTCTCGAAGACGATCGTCGCCGGACCGGCCACCGCGGTGGTCGGGAACGACAGGTAGCGGTCGATGGGGTCACCCGCGGTCCAGGTCAGGACCTGTTCCGCGGCGGCCTGCGGGGCCGTCCGGCCGTCGTCGGTCTTGCCGTACGCGGCGGCGGACATCAGCCCGACCACCATCGCCACGGCGGCCAGCAAGGCCGTCCACACGCTCGCGGTTCTGTGTCTCACGGTCACTGCGCCGCCTTCCTCGCCAGCTGGTCCGCGGCCGGGGTCGCCCCGCCGCCCTTGTAGGTCACGCGCCACAGCGCGGAGTTGGAGTCGGAGGTGAAGAAGCCGCGCCCGTAGTCCAGGACGTACAGCGACCCGTCGGGCGCGAACTTCCAGTCCATGAGGTTGCGGATACCGCCGGTGCCGGTCGGGATGATCTTCTTGAGCGACTCGGCGTGCACCGGGAGCCCGCCCTTGCCGACCGTCCTCGGATCGGTCAGCACCGCGTGCCTGGGCTGGTCGCCGTCGTAGAAGTCACCGACGAACCACTTGCCGTCCCAGTACGCGGGCCACTTGACCGCCGAGTCGCTCGCGGCGTCGAAGCGGTAGACGGGGCCGTTCATGGTGGCCTGGCCGCCGCCCTTGAGCCACGGCAGCAGCAGCTTCTGCTCCTCCTGCTTGTAGCTGGGCACGCCGTTGGCGTCACGCGGGTAGTCCACGCCGCCGCCCTGCGGCGAGTACCAGATGGTGTTCGGCGTGACGGGCGGCAGGTTCACCAGACCGTCGTTGTTCGGCGACTCGTTCTTCGGCGCGTCGCAGTTGTACCAGCCGAGCGGCTGGGCCGGGTCGGGCAGATTGCGGTCCCGGTAGGGCTGGTTGTTGCCCATGCAGTACGGCCAGCCGTGGTTGCCGGCCTGCGTGATGGCGGCGAACGTGTCGTACTTGGCCGGACCCCAGGTCGTCGAGGGGGCGCCTGCGTCCGGACCGACCCATCCCGCGTAGAGGATGTCGGTGCTCTTGTCGACGAAGATGCGTGCCGGGTTGCGCACGCCCATCACGTAGATCTCGCCGCGGGTCTTGCCGCCGCCCTCGGCCGTCTCCTCGCCCGTGAAGAGGTTGCCCTGGGGGAGGGTGTACGTGCCGTCGTCCTCGGGGTGGATCCGCAGGATCTTGCCGTTGAGGTTGTTGGTGTTGCCCGCGGTGCGGCGCGCGTCGGCGAAGGACACGCCCTTGAAGTTCGGCTGCGGGTTGTTGCCCGAGTATCCGCCGCTGAAGCCGGACGAGTTGTTGTCGCCGGTGGCGATGTAGAGGTTGCCCTTGGAGTCCCAGGCCATGCCGCCGCCGGCGTGGCAGCAGCTGTGGATCTGCACCGGCCAGTCGAGCAGCACCTTCTCGCTCGCCAGGTCCAGCCGGTTGGTGGCCAGGTCGAGCGTGAAGCGGGAGACGCGACGCTCGGCCATGCGGGTCTCGCGGTCGATCTCCGAGTGGGGTGTGTAGTGCAGATACACCCAGCCGTTGGTCATGAAGTCGGGGTCCAGCTCGATACCGAGCAGCCCCTCCTCGTTCTTGACCAGCTCGTCGCCGCCGCCCTTGTTGCCGAAGACCGTCAGCGCACCGGCCTTGGAGACCTTCTTGGTCTTCGGGTCGTAGACGTGGACCTCGCCCTGGCCCTTGCCGATCTCCGGGTTGTTCCAGTCGGTGACGACCGGCCGGGAGGAGTCGGCGCCGCCGCGCCCGATGTACAGCACACGGCCGTCGGGTGCGACGACCAGCCCGTGCGGTTCGCCGATCTGGTCGTTCTGCCCCGGCTGGTTGGCCTGGGTCACCCGCTCGGCCGTGTAGTTGGCGTCGATCGTCGCCTTGCAGTCGGCCTGGGAGATGCGGGTCGTCCAGGCGAGCGCGCCGCGCAGATGGTCGCGGAAGTCGGTCTCCGCGAAGCTGTCGGCCGTGCCGCCCATGCCGGTGTAGAAGGAGCGGCCGCCGTCGTAGTCACGGCACCAGGAGATCGGATGGTCCCAGCCGTTGCCCTTCGCGGCCGGCGTGTAGGAGTTCTCCTTCACCCGGGCCACCGTGTGCACCTTGCCCGACGGGTTCTCCGCCCAGTTGAACCACTTGTCGGGCCGCTTCCACTGCAGGGGCAGCGACTTGGTGGCCGGATGCACGCGGTCGCCCACCTCGACGACGGCGCGCTGGGTGCTGCTGGGCGCGCCCGTCGGCCGGGCGCCGATCAGACCGGTGAACCAGTCGGAGTACGGCTCGGTGCGCGCGGCTTCGTGGATGCCGACGAATCCACCGCCCGCCTCCAGATAGGACTCGAGGCCCGCCTCCTGATCGGGATCGAGCACATCGCCGCCGCCGGTCAGGAACACGACCGCGTTGAAACGGCCGAGCTGCTTGGCGTTGGTGAACACCGCGGGATCGTCGGTGGCTTCGGTCCTGAAGCGGCTCGCGGCGGGGCCGGTCAGCCCGATCGTCTCGATCGCGGCGATACCGGCCTCGACGGCCGGTGACTCCGCCGTGGCGGAGCCGTGGAAGACGAGCACCTTCACGTTCGCGCCGCCGGGCGGCGACGGCAGGGACAACGTTGTCGCCGGTGGCTCAGGATACGGTTCGGCGCTGGCGGGACTGCCGCCGCCGAACAGCGACGCGGTCATGGCGCCGACGCCAAGTGCCGCTGCCAGGAGGTGCTTTCGGGATCTCGCTCTTTCGGACCTGTGATGTGGTGCGCGCTGCATGGGTCACCCACCCCTCTGTGGTCACAACAACAGCCGTTGAAGCTAGACCTCTTTTCGCGGTTCGCCAATAGGTATGACTGCAATACGACGAACTTTGTCCTGACCGTGGATAAACGAGCCCCGTCCGGTTACCGTGTGGCCGTCCCCGGGGTCATTCGCCCCGTCAATCTCTGCCGACGACTGGAGAGTTCGACATGGACAGACGGAGCTTCAACCGGCGTCTGCTCGCGGGCGGCGCGGCCGCGGCGGCCACAGGTGTGACATCGTTGTCGATCACTTCCGCCTCCAACGCGGCGCCGGCGCCGGTGAAGGGCGCGCCCCGCCTCGCTCCGGCCGGCGGCCAGGTACGGCACCTCAAGATGTACGCCGAGAAACGGGCCGACGGATCGATGGGCTACGGCCTCGAGAAGGGCAAGGCGACCGTCCCCGGGCCACTGATCGAACTCGTCGAAGGCGACACGCTGCACATCGAGTTCGAGAACCTGATGGACGTGCCGGTCAGCCTGCATCCGCACGGCGTCGACTACGACATCTCCAACGACGGCACGAGGATGAGCCGGAGCCACGTGGAGCCGGGCGCCACCCGCACCTACACCTGGCGCACCCACGCACCCGGCCGCCGTGCCGACGGCACCTGGCGGCCGGGCAGCGCGGGCTACTGGCACTACCACGACCACGTCGTCGGCACCGATCACGGCACCGGCGGCATCCGCAAGGGCCTCTACGGCCCGATGGTGGTGCGCAGGAAGGACGACATCCTTCCGGACAAGCAGTTCACGATCGTCTTCAATGACATGACCATCAACAACCGGCCGGCGGCCGACCCGCCCAACTTCCTTGCCACGGTGGGGGACCGGGTCGAGATCATCATGATCACGCACGGCGAGTACTATCACACGTTCCATATGCACGGTCACCGCTGGGCGGACAACCGGACGGGCCTGCTGTCCGGCCCGGAGGACGTCAGCCGGGTGATCGACAACAAGATCACCGGCCCGGCCGACTCCTTCGGCTTCCAGGTGATCGCCGGCGAACACGTGGGCCCGGGCGCGTGGATGTACCACTGCCACGTCCAGAGCCACTCGGACATGGGCATGGCCGGGCTGTTCCTCGTCGCCAAGGAGGACGGCACGATCCCCGGCCACGAACCGCACCATCCCGCCTCGGAAGAGGGCCACGCCCACTAGATCCCGGCGCCGCGCATAGCTGCGCGGGCCGGGCCGGAAAGCCGTGCGCGTGCCCGCCCGGGCTGTCGGCCCTCCAGCCGGCAGACCCGGCGCCAGGGCAGGGCCCGGCAACGGGGCGCGCGCCTGGCCGGGTTCCGGTCGAGCCGTGGCAGGAGCCCGCTGCCCGGGCCCGCGTGGTGGCGGTTCGGTGCGCCCGTTGACAGGCCGTAGCCGCCGTGGCACTTCTCCGGCCGTCCGCTGCCGGGCCGCGGTGCGCGCGTCTCCGGAACATGTGGTTCCGTAGATCTGACGGCTCGAGCAGGGCACTTCGGCAGCCAGTGGGTGTCCAGGGCCTTTCCAACGGCACGGTCCGGCTCTCGACGGCCACGCGGCGCCGAGCCCTCGACGTCTGTCCCGGGTGCCGTCCGATGCCGGGCCGCGGACGGGGTGCTTTCCGTGGTGACGGCGGAGCCGGTCGCGCAGCAAGGAGACCGGGAATGGATCAGAACAAGGTCACCGAGTTTCTGGGACGGTTCGTGACGGACCTGGGTGCCGCCGGTGCCGCCGGTTCGGTGGTGATCGGTCACCGACTCGGCCTGTACCGGGCGCTGGCGGAAGGCCCGGCGACGCCGGAGCGCTTCGCCGAGCGGACCGGATGCCATCCCCGCTACCTGACCGAATGGTTGCTCGGCCAGGCCGCGGGAGGGTACGTCAGCTACGACACGCAGACCGGAGAGTTCCGGCTGACCGAGGAGCAGGCGTTCTGCCTGGCCGACCCGGACGGTCCCAACGTTCCGGCGGCCTTCCTCATCGTGCTGGGATATCTGCGCGCCGAGCCGCGGATCACCGAGGCGTTCCGCAACGGTGACGGCGTGGCCTGGCACGAGCACGACGAGGACGTTTTCGTCGGATGCGACGCGTTCTACCGCCCCGGATACGCGGCGGAACTCGTACCGAACTGGATCCCGGCGCTGGACGGGGTCGACGAGAAGCTGGCCGCCGGAGCGCGGGTGGCCGACCTCGGCTGCGGACTCGGCTCCTCGTCGCTCCTCGTGGCCGAGGCCTACCCGCGCGCCACCGTCGTCGGCTCGGACTACCACGCCGAGTCGATCGAGTTGGCGCGGAAGAAGGCGGAGGCTGCCGGGCTGACCGACCGGGTGACCTTCGAGGTGGCGTCCGCGCAGACGTTCACCGGCGGTGACTACGACCTGGTCATGATGTTCGACTGCCTGCACGACATGGGCGATCCGCTCGGAGCGGCCAAGCAGGTGCGGGAGGCGCTGGACGCGGACGGCACATGGATGCTGGTGGAGCCGTACGCCTCCGACAAGGCCGAGGAGAACTTCAATCCGGTCGGCCGGCTGTACTACAGCGGCTCCACGTTCCTGTGCGTGCCGAACAGCATGTCCCAGCCCGGGGGCTACTCCCTGGGCGCGCAAGCCGGGGAGGCCGCGATCCGCGAGGTGATCAGGGAAGCCGGCTTCACCCGGTTCCGCAGAGCGGCGCAGACACCCTTCAATCTGGTGTACGAGATCAGGCCGTAGCGCCGCCCCGGGTCGGCGATCGACAGGTGTCCGTCAGCTTTCGGACAACACCTGGTCGAGCCTGGCGCCGCCCTTGTTTCCGGGCGCCCCCCGGGGCTCACTCTGCAGGTTGCGACCGTCGGCCACTGGGCGAGGATGGAGTTGTGGGGAAATAGCCGGGTGAGGGGAAGGCGGCTGGCCATGGGCGAGCACATCGTCGCCGGTGACTTGGACATCTGGACGGAACAGGTCGGTCAAGGACCGGACGTCCTGCTCATCGGCGGCTTGGGCGACACCGTCGAATCGTGGCAGTTCCAGCTCGACCGGCTTCTGGACCGTTACCGCCTGACCGCCTTCGACAATCGGGGCGCCGGCCGAACCGCGATGCCTGACGGTCCCGTCTCCGTGGAGATGATGGCCGACGACGCCGCCGCGCTTCTGCGGGCCGCCGACGTTTCCTCTGCTCACGTGGCCGGCTTCTCCGGCGGCAGCATCATCGCCCAGGAACTGGCCCTCCGCCACCCGGAGCTGGTGCGCAGCCTCGTCCTGCAGAGCACATGGCCGGTGATGGACCCGTACCTGCGTTCCTGGGCACGGTTCATCCGGTGGCTGGTGGCGGTCGCTCCGAGTGAGCGCGCCTTCCTCGAGGGCTTCTATCTCGACATTTACACGGCGCGGGCGCACAACGACGGAAGCGTCGACCGGACCATCGAGGAGGTCCTCGCCTTCCCGCACAAGCAGTCGGCCGAGGACGTTCAGCGGTTTCTCGATGCCTTCATCGACCACGACACCACCGACCGCCTGCCGCGGATCGGAGTGCCGACGCTCGTCCTCGCCGGTGGCCTCGACCCGAGCGCGCGTCCGCAGCTCGGCCGCGCCGTGGCCGAGCGGATCCCGGGCGCCCGGTTCGAGGTCATGGAGGAGGAGTCCCACCAGCCCTTCCAGGAAGTGCCGGACGAATGGAATTCCCGCGTCGACGCCTTCTGGCGCGACGTCGGGACACGCGGCTGAACCATCAACGCCGCCTTACCGGCGACAACCGGGATTGTCGGACGCCTGTCTCGTTCCACCGTGCGGTCCACCCGACTTGACGGCCCGGGCCCGTGATGCGGGCGCCGTGAATCCACCCGGCGTCGCAGCGCCGTAGGGCGATTTCGCCGGGCGCGCCGTGAAGGTTTCGGGCGGGATCGGTAGGAGACTCGGGGAGCGACGGCGGCCGCATCCGAAGGAGGACCTTTGCTCAGCGCTCCCTACGTCACCGGCTCCCCGAACTGGATCGACCTCGGCACGCCCGACGTCGAGGCCGCCAAGACCTTCTACGGCGGCGTGTTCGGCTGGACGTTCGTGTCGGCGGGGCCGGATGCCGGTGGTTACGGCATGTTCCAGCTCGGCGGGAGGACGGTCGCCGCCGTGATGACCGTGCCGCCCGAGCAGGGCACGCCGAACTGGAACGTCTACTTCCAGACGCCTGACGCCGACGCCCTGGTGAAAGCCGTCGAACAGCGCGGCGGGAGCGTCGTCGTCCGGCCCATGGACGTCCTCGACCAAGGGCGCATGGTGATCTGCCTGGACCCGGCGGGTGCGGCCTTCGCGGGCTGGGAACCGGGCCGGAACAAGGGACTCGACGCGGTCAGCGAGCTGGGGACCCTGTCCTGGCTCGAGCTGTTCACACCGGAGCCCGACTCCGCCCTGGAGTACTACGGCGGCGTCTTCGGCTGGGAAGTCTCCAAGATGCCCATGCCGGACGGCAGCGGTATCTACACCATGGTCCGCCCGGGCGGTGCGGCGCAGGACACCACGTTCGCCGGCGTCCTCCGGCTGAACGCCGATCCGATCGAGGCCGCCGGCGGGCCCTACTGGCTGCCGTATTTCGCCGTCGAGGACTGCGACGCCTCGGTGGCCAGGGCGCAGGAGCTCGGCGCGGAGATCAGACTGGCGCCCGTCGATGTGGAGGGCGTCGGCCGTTTCGCGAAACTGGCCGATCCGGCGGGCGCGCGGTTCGCCGTCGTGCGGGGATTCCTGTTGGGGGACTGACCTGAAAGGCCCCCTGCGGGGGACGCCGTTGATCGTTCGTTGACAGGATGTTTATCGGCGACGGGCAGCGTGTTCCGCATGCCGATCAACACCACAGTCACCACCGAGCACGAACTCTCCTGGCAGGAGAGCGCATTGTGCGCCCAGGCGGGTCCCGAGTTCTTCTTCCCGGCCCCCGGTTCCTCGACCCGCGAGGCCAAGCAGCTCTGCGGAGCGTGCGAGGGCCGGGTGGCCTGCCTGGAGTACGCACTGACACACGACGAGAGGTTCGGCGTCTGGGGCGGCCTGTCGGAGAAGGAACGCCACCGCCTCAAGCGCACGGCCCGCTGACCCGGGCGGCGGCCGCCGCCGCTCCGCAGGCGGCGCGGCACGCCCACGAGGTGGAAGCGCGGCTCACGAGGCCGGGCGCGCCGCCGGGCAGCGCGGCGGTCACCGGGCGGCGCGGCGGCTCATGAGCCGATGCGGAAGGTCTCTCCGTAGACCCGCCAGGTGAGCGGCGTGTCCAGGCCCATGTTCCCCTCGCGCAGGAACACCCGCTGAGCGGTGTCGATCCGCGAGGAGTCCCTGGTCTGCTCGGTCTTCTGGCGGCCGATCACGGTCCGGCCGGCGTCGAGGAAGGCATTCAGGTAGGCCTTCTCGTCGCCGCCCTCCGCCGCGGTGTCGGCGGCCTTCATCGCGGCCTCGCGGATGCCGTAGAAGCCGTCCGGGCCGAGCCCCGGCCCGTGGAGCACCATCGCGTCGTAGTAGATGAACTGGCCGAGGGTGGACAGGCCGTCCATCTTGGCCAGCCGCACGGCCGGGTCGAAGTAGATCCGGTCGCGCATCACGTCCTGCGCCTTGCGGAACTCGGGGTCCTCCGCCGCCTTCACCCACGCCGCCTCGAAGGGCGCGCCCAGTCCCTCGTGCGAGTCGCTGCCGTCGACCTCGCGGAGCGCGGGGAGGTACGCGGCGAGCGGGTTGTCCGGGTGCTCGGCCGTGAAGTACTCGACGAGCTGGAGCATGTCGTTCGTCCCCGAGCAGAAGCCGATGATCCCGGCCGTGTAGCCGTTGCCGTCGCCGATGTCCTCGATGGCGCCGTACTGGCTCTTCCAGTCCAGCGTCGAGTTCTCCGCGCTCGCCACCAGCTGGGCGGCGATCTCCTTCTTCGCGGGGTCCGCGAGGCCCGGCGGCAGCGCGTCGATGCGGTCGTCCCGCTCGCGCTGCTGGGCCGGGCTGCCCGCCTTGAGCGGGTCGGGGGCGAAGGCGGTCGGGCTGACGCGCAGGCTCGGGTCGTCCTTGGGGCGTAGCGACTCGCCGCCTCCGCCGAAGTAGACGGAGGCGGCAACAGCTACAGGGGCGCCGAAGAGGACGACGCGCGTCAGGGGTTTCACGCGGGACAGCGTACGGTGCCGCCCCGCGCCCCAGTAGTCCCGGGTTCGGCCCGCCCGTACGGTCGCGGCCGGGCCCGGCCACCGTCGCCGCGGGCCCTCCCCCGGGAGCGAGGGCCCCAGACGTCGCGCGCCCCCCGCGGGCGCGGAGGCCAC
>NZ_JBSGZJ010000234.1:0-10920 GCF_053610925.1 Streptomyces sp. NPDC054847
GCGTTCCGCCGTGGCCGCCCGGCCGCCTCAGAAGTCGAAGAGCACGCCGCTGCCGCTGCTCCGGATGCACGCGTTGCCGAAGGTGTGGGCGTAGTCGACGCGCGTGCCGTTCCACACGCCGTCCACGGTCACCGTCACCGGATCCCACTGCTTGGTGCAGACGACGCTCGGGTCCCGTGTGGTGATGGCGTCGAAAGCGCCCTCCGCGGCGCGGAGTTCCGCGCAGGCGGCCTTCGCGGCGGGATGGGTGCCGGTCGCCGTGGGCGTGCAGCTCAGCGTCACCGCGCGCAGCACCGTCCCGGCCGCCGCGTCTTCCCCTGTCGTGACGGTCAGCACGAGGGCCGACGGCGGGTACAGCCTCTCCGGCCCGGGCTGCGCGGAGTTCGCGCTCCCCACGGCGGGCGCCGCGACGAGAGCCAGCGTGGTGGTGGCTGCGAGCGCGAGGCCTCTGGCGATGTACCGCATTTCGAACACTCCTTGGGGTCGTTGTTTCGGAAATCGGACGGGAGTCTTACTCACCGCGGTGAAGAACGCTTGGCCCTGTGCACGGTTTCGGTCACGCCCGGTGATGCCCGGAGGGCAGGCGGTGACCGGGTCGGCGATGCTGACCAGCGGTTCAGTAGGTCGCCGAATCGGCCGAAGAAAGACGTTCGAGGTGGTTGAGCAATTGAATATAAGGCTCACGAATTCTTGAACCGTTGATTGAAAGGCGCGGCGATGTTCAGGCCTGTGTTGCTCCCGCGTTGGACGACCGGTCGGCATCGGGGTTCACTGAGCTGAGGACCCCAGGGAGGTGACGATGGAACCGGTCGAGGCCCTGAATCGGGTGGCCTTCCTCCTGGAACGCTCACTCGCGGAGACCTATCGCGTCCGCGCCTTCCGCACCGCCGCCGCGGCCCTCGCCGAACTCGACGCGCAGGAGATCGCCGGCCATGCCGAGGCCGGATCGCTCGTCAAGATCAAGGGAATCGGCCCCAAGACCGCCCGCGTGATCGAGGAGGCCCTCGCCGGCGGAACCCCCGCGTATCTCCAGCGGCTCGAGGAAGAGGCCGGGGCGCCGCTCGCCGACGGCGGCAGTGCCCTGCGCGCCGCGCTGCGCGGCGACTGCCACCTGCACTCCGACTGGTCGGACGGCGGCAGCCCCATCGACGAGATGGGCCGTGCGGCAGCCGCCATCGGCCACGAATGGGCCGTCCTCACCGACCACTCGCCCACCCTCACCGTCGCCAAAGGGCTCACCGCGGAACGGCTGCGCGCCCAGCTCGACGTCGTGGCCGAACTCAACAAGGAATGGGCGCCCTTCAGGCTCCTCACCGGCATCGAGTGCGACATCCTCCCCGACGGCAGCCTCGACCAGGATCCCGAACTGCTGGACCGCCTCGACCTCGTCGTCGCGTCCGTCCACTCCAAACTCCGCATGGACTCCGCCGCGATGACCGGGCGGATGGTCCGCGCCGTCGAGAACCCGCTCACCGACGTCCTCGGCCACTGCACCGGACGGCTCGTCACCGGCGGCCGTGGCACCCGGCCCGAGTCGCAGTTCGACGCGGACGAGGTGTTCGGCGCCTGCGCCGAGCACGGCACCGCCCTGGAGATCAACAGCCGCCCCGAACGGCGCGACCCGCCGCGCCGGCTGCTCCGCCGCGCCGTCGCGACGGGCGTCCTCTTCGCCGTCGACACCGACGCCCACGCGCCCGGACAGCTCGACTGGCAGATCATCGGCTGCGCCCGCGCCGAGGAGTGCGGGGTGCCGGCGGAGCGGGTGATCAACACCTGGACGGCGGACGAGGTCCTCGAGTGGACCCGGACCAGGCGACCGCCCGCCGCAGGCCGGGTCAACCGCTGAACATCAGACGGACCGCCAGGAAGACGATCACCCCGTTGCCGATCAGCGCTGTGGTCAGACGACCCTTGTCGCTGGTGAGGACACGACCGACCAGCGCCCCGCCGACGGCCAGCAGTGCCTGCCAGCCCGCCGACGCGGCGAACGCGGCGACGACGAACAGCAGGCCGCCCATCGGAGGCCAGTCGTCGTTGCGGAGCGCCAACACCAGGGCGGAGAAATAGACGATGGTCAGCGGGTTGAGGACAGTGAGCCCCAGGAACTGCAAGTAGGCGTGGAGCGGCCGCCTTTCCTCCACCCGCTGGACCGGCCCGGGGTCGAGCGAGCGGCGGACGGCGTCCGCCAGTCCCTTCGCCGCGAGGACGAGCAGCACGACCGCCGCCGTCCACCGCATGGGCTGCGCGACGGGCTGGAGCAGGCCGGCCAGCGCCGCGCCCGTCAACGCGGCGATCAGCGCGTACAGACCGTCGGCCGTCGCCGTCCCCATCGCGCCCGCGAGACCCGTACGCAGCGACGTCTGCGCGGAAAGGGTCACGATCATGACGGTGACCGCGCCGACCGGCATGGCGATGCCGAGACCGGCCAGCGCGCCCGAGATCAAGATGTCGTACACAACTTCCCCCGTGATGGGCGCACTCCGACCGCGCCGATCCAACTGCCGTGCCGAACGGCCGGTCAAGGCGATTTCCGACCCACGCGACGAGGCCGACGAACCTCGACGCACGAGGCCGACGGCCCTCGAAGCCGAGACCGCCGGACGCCGCGAGCCGGCGCACGGAACGGGTCGCACAAATAGGTGGCGCACCGCCCCGGGGCGCCGCTATCGTTCTGCTCGTTCCGGGCCGCGGCAGTTCGCCGTACCCGGCCGAACAGTGTTGGTTCGTCGAGAAGAAGACGAGCAGGAGGTGAGGACATTGATGACTGTCACGGTGACGGGCGCCGCCCGCGTTCAGAGGTTCATCATCGTTTCCACCCCTGTGGCCTCCGGCTGACACCCACTCGACGTCCGCGCGCGGAGCGCGCGCTGCCGGGGCCGCCCTTCGAAGGGTTCCCCTTGTTCAACACCCAGCCCCACACGTCTTCCACCACCTCTGCCGCCCAGGACACGCTCGCCCCGTACGGGTGGGACCCGGCCTGGGAAGCCGAATTCGCACCGTACGCCGCCCAGGGCCTGCTGCCCGGCCGCGTCGTACGCGTCGACCGCGGCCAGTGCGACCTCGTCACGCCGCGCGGTCCGCTGCGCGCCGACACCGAATTCGTCACCCCCCGCGACCCGATGCAGGTCGTCTGCACCGGTGACTGGGTAGCCGTCGACCCCGACGGCGACCCCCGGTTCGTACGGACCCTCCTGCCGCGGCGCACCGCCATCGTGCGGTCGACGTCGTCCAAGCGGTCGGAAGGCCAGGTGCTCGCCACCAACATCGACCACATCGTCATCTGCGTCTCGCTCGCCGTCGAACTCGACCTCGGCCGGATCGAACGCTTCCTCGCCCTGGCGTGGGAAAGCGGGGCGCAGCCGCTGATCGCCCTCACCAAGGCCGACCTCGTCCCCGACGTCACCGGGCTGTCCTACCTCGTACAGGACGTCGAGACCACCGCGCCCGGCGTCCAGGTCGTCCCCGTCAGCTCCACCACGGGCGAAGGCGTCGAGGTCCTCACCGCCATCGTCTCCGGCGGCACCAGCGTGCTGCTCGGCGTCTCCGGAGCCGGCAAATCCACCCTCGCCAACGCGCTCCTCGGCGAGGACGTCATGGACGTCCAGGCCACCCGTGACGTCGACGGCAAAGGCCGGCACACCACCACCACCCGCAACCTGCTCGTCCTGCCCGACGGCGGAGTCCTCATCGACACGCCGGGGCTGCGGGGCGTCGGACTCTGGGACGCCGAAGCCGGCGTGCACCAGGTGTTCTCCGAGATCGAGGACCTCGCCGCGCAGTGCCGCTTCCACGACTGCGCCCACGAGGCGGAGCCCGGCTGCGCCGTGCTCGGCGCGATCGAGGACGGCACGCTGTCGGAACGGCGGCTCGACAGCTACCGCAAGCTGATCCGGGAGAACCAGCGGATCGTGGCCAAGACGGACGCGAGGCTGCGGGCGGAGATCCGGCGCGACTGGAAACTGAAGGGCGCGCAGGGGAAGGCGGCGATGGAGGCCAAACGGGGGCGCCTCCGCTGACCCGGGCGAAGCCCGGTCCAGCGCGTGTCGCCCCTGGCGGGGCGCGGGGCCATGTCCGTGGCGCGGACCGGTGTCGCCCTGCGGGCGGGGCCCGGCACGGGGGCCTCGCGGGCCCGGCGCGGCCCGGTCGTGTGTTGCCCCCGGCGGGGCGTGGCGCCCCCGCGGGCGTGTCCCGGTCCCGACCGGCCGGCCCCGTCAGGGCGCGGCGCTGTAGGGGTTCGCCCCTGGGGCGTGGCTCGGTCCAGTGGCGTGTCGCCCTGGGGGCGGGGTCCGGCACGAGGGCGAGTCGCCCGTGCGCCCGTCTCGTGCGGGGTGCGTTGCGCCCCTTGCGGGGCGTGGCTGCGCGGGTGGGTGGTGCGGGGGGCGGGGCCTCCGGAGGGGGGTGCCCGGAATGGCTGTCCTCACCGCGCTTCGCGCGAGTTGCGACGCTTTACTTCCGGACACCCCTCCTCCTCCGACCCCACCCCCCTCCCGTCCGGTGCCGCCCCTTCGGACGGTGGTCCGTCCATGCGGGACGGTGGTCAGGCCTCTGGGCGGGGGCAGCTCCACGCTGGGGCTGCGGTCCCGCCTTGGGCGGCGGCTCCGGTCGGGCCGGGCGGCGAGTGGAGCGGGCCTTGGGCGGGGGCCGGTGGCCGGTTTGTCGGCGGGCGGGAGGTGCCCGTAGCGCGGCGCGGAGCTGCCGCTCGGGGGTGTGGGCCGCCAGCCCCCACGAAATCACCCTCCCAGGGGCCTGGGCGGCCAGCACAGGGGTCCGGGCCGGGGGCCGGCCCGGGCCCGTGCGCTGCCGGGGCGGGCAGGGCTGTCGCGGGGCGAAGCTGCCGTCATGGGGGTGTGGGGGCGCCGGCCCCCACAAACCCCTTCCCCTCCCGGGGAGGGGGCTGGGGGCGTCAGCCCCGTGGGGTCCGGGGCCTGCCCCGGTTTCGGGAAGGGGCGGGGTGGGGAAAGGTCCCGCGCAGCGGCACGGCCCCCGTCGGGGGAAGGGGCGGGCGCCCGGGCCGGCCCCGGTGCTAGCCGCCGGCCAGCACCGCGCCCACCCACGCACCCACCACCAGCAAGCACCCCATGAGCTCCACCAGCACGCTCGTGCCCGCCGCGCGCATCACCGCGCGGGTCGAGGCCATCGCAGGGCCGTGGCCGCCCAGCCGGAGGCGTTCCGAGCCGTAGATGCCACCCACGAAGCCCGGCACCGCGCCGATGACGGGCAGCAGGACGAATCCGGCCAGCGCGCCGAGGCCCGCCGACGCGGCCATCCGGCGGGTGATGCCGAGGCCGCGTAGTCGGCGGTTCGGCAGCAGCCAGACGATGACCTGGTTGACGAGCAGGACCGCCGTCGCGCCGACGAGCAGGAACCACGCCAGGCCCGTCTGTACGTGCAGGGACCACCAGAGCACGGCGGCCCACACCAGCCACGGCCCCGGGACGCCCGGGACGATCACCCCGAGGAGACCCAGCAGCATCACCCCGCCGACCATGAGGAGCTGCCATACGCCCACATGCCAAGCGTGCAGGATCAGGGGCGGTCGTGCAGGTCGCGCGCCACCCAGCCCTTCGCGTAGGCGTGCCAGCCCAGCTGGAGGCGGGTGGTCACGCCGGTGAGCTCCATCAGCCCCTTGACCCGGCGCTGCACGGTCCGCAGGCCCAGGTCCAGCTGCTTGGCGACGCTCGCGTCGGTCATGCCGGCCAGGAGGAGCGAGAGGATCTCCAGGTCCGTGGTGTCCGGGCCGGAGACGTCCTCCTCGATCCCGCGCACCCCCAGCCGCAGGGGGAGCGCCTCACGCCAGACCGCTTCGAAGAGGCCCATCAGCGACTCCAGCAGCCCGCTGGCGTGGACGACGAGCGCGGCGGGCTCGGCGCCCCGGCCGGTCAGGGGCACCATCGCGAGGGTGCGGTCGGCGATGACGAGCTTCGTCGGCACCCGGTCGACCACCCGGACCTGTTCGTCACGGCTCAGGGCCGCCGACAGCTCGGTGATGCCGTCGGGCTTCGTCAGCACCTCGCGTTCCAGGACGACCCGGTACGCGACGCCCCTGGACGTGGCGTTCTCCTCGGCGTCGTTGTCCATGCCGCTGACGGCGATGGGGTTGCCGGTGACCAGCGCGCAGACCTCCTCCGTCGCGCCGAGCTGAAGCTGTCCGAAGCGGTGCACCACGGCACTCGCCCCGGTCACCACCTCGACGAGGTCGTGGACGGCCGGCTCGTCCGACTCCGCCCGGTACTCCTCGGCGAGCAGCGCCGCCGCCAGTTCCGCCTGCTCCAGTTCGTGCCGCTGCTGCGTCAGCAGGGCGCCGAGCGCCACACCGGGCGGCGCCGCCACCCAGCGGCCGGTGCGCGCGGACGACTGCGCGGCCAGCCCCTGCTGCTCCAGCCGGCGCAGGGCCCGCTCCGCGTCCGGCTCCGGCATCGCCAGCCGGCGTGCGAGATCGGAGATCTCGGCGGCCCCCAGCGCCACCAGCGCGCGGTACGCCGACTCCTGTCTTTCGTCGAGCCCTATCGCTCCCAGCACGGAACCCCTCCCCGGACGTGCGCCTGTCCGTCGCCGTGGCGGAAATCGGCCACGGCGTGAACCCGCCTCGGACATCATCCCCGCATCGGCCGCCGCTCTGCCAATGTGGCCGCCACCGCAGCACCAACAGCCTCCGGCAGCGGGGCCTTTGTGGCCTTTTGCGGCCGGATTCAGATGGGGAGAGCGATGCGCCCGATATCGCGTACGGCACTGGGGGCGGCAACAGCCGCCGTGCTGGCCGTCACGGCGATCGCACCGTCGGCGGCCGCAGGGCCGCAGGACGGGGCGACCGAGAAGAGACCGCTGGTCGGCAGCGAGGCCGCCGCACGGCAGGGGGAGCGGCCGGTCACGGTCACGCTCGTGACCGGGGACCGTGTCCTCGTCGGCCGGGACGCCTCAGGCGCGCCGTCCGCCACCGTACTGCCGCGTCCCGACGGCACAACGGCCACGACGCAGACCCGCCGCTCGGGTCAGGACCTGTACGTCTATCCGGAGGGTGCCGCCGCCGCGCTGGCGGCCGGCACCGTCGACGAGCAGCTTTTCAACGTCACCGGGCTGGTCCGCCAGGGCTACGACGACGCGCACACCTCGGCACTGCCGCTGATCGCCACCTACGGCGGCGACGTGGCCCGCTCGGCCCCGGCCGTCCCGCGCGGCGCGAAGCGCGGGCTCGTACTGGAAGCCGTCGGCGGAGTCGCCCTCAAGGCGGACAAGAAGCAGGCGGCCGACTTCTGGGCGGACGTCACGAACACCCGCTCCCGGGCGGCCGCCGGACTGAAGAAGCTGTGGCTGGACCGCAAGGTCGAGGCCACCCTCGACCGCTCCACACAGCAGGTCGCGGCCGATCTGGCCTGGGCCGCCGGATACGACGGCAAGGGCACCAAGGTCGCCGTGCTCGACACCGGCGTCGACGCCGAACACCCCGACCTCAAGGGCCGGGTGACCGCCGCGGAGAACTTCACCGACTCCGACACCCCCGGCGACAGCCATGGGCACGGCACCCACACGCTCTCCACCGTCGGCGGCTCCGGCGCCGCGAGCGGCGGCAGGAACAAGGGCGTCGCCCCCGGTGCCGAGCTGCTCAGCGGCAAGGTCCTGAACGACTACGGCAACGGTGCGGAGTCCTGGATCATCGCCGGCATGCAGTGGGCGGTCGACCAGAAGGCCGACGTCGTCTCCATGAGCCTCGGCAGCCCGCAGCCGACCGACTGCACCGACCCGATGAGCACCGCGGCCGAGGAACTCGCCCGCACCGAGGGCACGTTGTTCGTCGTCGCCGCCGGCAACGCGGGCCCGTCGCACAACACCGTCTCGTCGCCCGGCTGCGTGCCCGGCGTCCTCACGGTCGGCGCCGTCGACCGCGACGACAGCACGGCCCAGTTCTCCAGCCGGGGACCCGCGATCGTCTCCCACACGCTGAAGCCCGAGATCGCCGCGCCCGGCGTCGCCATCTCGGCCGCCGCGGCCGGCGGCCGGGGCCCGTACGCGTACCGGTCGATGTCCGGCACCTCCATGGCCACCCCGCACGTCGCCGGCGCCGCCGCGGTCGTCAAGCAGCGCCACCCCGACTGGACCGCGCAGCAGATCAAGGCCGCGCTGGTGTCCTCCGCCAAGTCGTCCGTCCCCGGCGACGTACGCGAGACCGGCGGCGGCCGGCTCGATGTGAAGGCGGCCGTCGACACGACCGTGACCGGCGCGCCCGCCGTCCAGGGCGGCACCTTCGCCTGGCCGCAGGACGACAGCGACCGGACCACCGTCCAGATCCCCTACACCAACAGCGGCGACAAGCCCGTGCGCCTCGACCTGGCCGTGCGGAAGGTGACCGGCAACGACGGCTCGCCCGTGCGCTCCGGGATCGCCGGGCTCGGCGCGCGTGCCGTGACCGTCCCCGCCGGTGCGACCGTCAAGGTCCCCCTGACCCTGGACCCGTCGGCGCGCATCGACCGCGCCCAGTACGGGGACATCACCGGCCGCGTCGTCGCCACCGGTGGCGGCGTCACCGTCTCCACGCCGTTCTCGCTGTACGTGCAGCCGGAAACGGTCAGCCTGCGCGTCAAGCTCGTCGACCGCGAGGGCGAGCCCGCAGCCGGATCGTCCTCGCTGGACGTCATCGGAACCGACGACGCGACCGGTGAACGCCGCTTCAACGACGGCGCCGCCGACCAGGTCTACCGGCTCCGCCCCGGCTCGTACTTCCTCTCCTCCTTCGTCACGTCCGGCGACGGCACCGTCAGTTACCTCGGCCGCCCCGAGATCGAACTGACGAAGGACACGACCGTCGTGCTCGACGCGCGCAAGGCGCACCGCCTCGGCATCGAGACCGACCGCGGCTCCGAGGTCCGGATGGGCACGCTCGGCTTCGCCCGCGGCTGGGACGACACCTGGCTCCACGCCGGCACGATCACCGGCGGCCGCACGGTCACCGGCTTCTACGCCGACGTCCAAGGCCGTGCGAAGGACGGCGACTTCGAGTTCGCCAGCCACTGGCGCGCCTACGCCCCGCTGATCGACGAACTCACCGTCGAGGGCGGCCCCCGACTGCGTGCCGTCGCCGCGAGCACGGGATCGGTCAATCTCGACGGCACCGGCACCGCGGGCCTCGTCGACGCGGGCACCGGAACGCCCGCGGAGCTCGAAGCGGCGGGCGTCAAGGGCAAGTTCGCCCTCGTGCACGTCCCCGACGGTGGCATCGGCGCCGCCACCGCGGCACGCAACGCCAAGGCGGCCGGCGCACTCGCCGTCGTCGTGCACCGCGACGCGCCCGGCATGTACCTGCCCTCCATCGGCTACGGCACCGCCCCGCGCCCGGTCATCGGCATCGAGGCCGCGGAGGCACGACTCCTGCTCGAGCGGCTGGCCGACGGCCCGGTCTCCCTGCGCTGGAAGGCCACCGCCAAGAGCCCGTACGTCTACAACCTGAGCTTCCCCGAGCGCGGCCCCATCACCTCCGACCGCACCTACCGGGTCCGCGACACGAAGCTCGCCAGGAACGACACCACGTACCGCGCGATGGGCGTCGCCGCCGACTACCGGGACGTCGTCGTCGCGTACAGCCCCAGCGGCATCCAGGCGTCCCTCTCCGGCATCGACCTGGTGCCGGCGCCCGGCGAGCGCGCCGAGTTCTACACCCCCGGTGACACGCGGTGGGAACACCACGTCTCCTCCAGCTTCCCCTGGGGCGAGCTCATGTCCGACCCGGCCCGCACGTACGAGCCCGGCGAACGGCGAGAGGAGAGCTGGTACGGCGGCGTGCTCGCCCCGGCCGCGCCCCTCGACGCGTCGGGCCGGCAGGGCCTCGCAGCCGAGCGTCAGGGCAACCTCATCGGTGTGGCCCCCGCGTTCTGGCGTGACAGCGAACATGTGGGATCGGCCGGGTCGTTCGGCGACATCGGCAACACCCGCCTGGTCCGCGACGGCGAGGAGGTCGGCCGGACCCCGTACCCGTTCGGTGTCTACGAGGTCCCCGCCGGCGACGCCGCCTACGAACTGACCATGATGACGATGAAGATCGGCTCGCCGGCCGCGGTCTGGAAGCGGTCCACCCGTCTGGAGACGACCTGGAAGTTCCGTTCGAAGCTTGACGAGAACGTGTACTCCCAGGGCATCCCGCTCCTCTTCCCGGACTACGAACTCCCCGAGGACGGCCTCAAGACCGTCGCCGCGAGCGACGGCCTGCGGATCGGCCTGAGCGCCACGGGGCACGCCGGTTACCGGCCCGGCGCGCTCACCGGCGCCAAGCTGTCGTACTCGTACGACGGCGGGCAGACCTGGACCGAGGCGGCCACCGGACGACAGGGCGACGGCACCTGGAACGCGACCGTGAACCACGCGGGCGGGTCCGGCAAGGCGGTCACCCTGAGAACCGAACTGACGGACGCCCACGGCAATTCCGTCACCCAGCTCGTGGTCGACGCCTACGCGGTGCGCTGACGCGCAGACGCGCCGATCACGACCGGTCCGCCGGGCGTCCTTCCCGTGGGGGGTTGGGCCGCCCGGCGGACCTTTGGCGGGTGTCTTTTCGTCAATGCCCGTTTTCTGGCCGGGGGTGCGGTCGACAATAAGGGCATGAGTGAGCAGGGGGACAGGCCCAACAGGCCTACCACCGAAGACGACTGGTGGAGCCGGCTGTACGACGACTCCGCCCCGGACACCGGCCGCCCGACCGCGTCCGCCGATTCTCTGGATGACCGCTTCGACTCGGCATCGGGCACGGTGACCGCGCGTCCGCACGCGTGGTGGGACCGCCCGCCGTCACCGCCCGAGGGGCGCGTGGGGGAACGGGGCGTCCGTGGCGACGGCCCCGCGGCCGGGGCCCCTCCGGTCCCCGCCCGCCCGGCGGGCCCTCCGCCGTCTCCCGCACCGGGCGGACCCGGCGTCGGGGACGAGCCGCAGGGTGCGGCT
>NZ_JBSGZJ010000235.1:0-10840 GCF_053610925.1 Streptomyces sp. NPDC054847
GGTGAAGGGGCCGCGGCGTATCCGCTCCAGCACCACCCTGCGGCTGTCACCGGCGCACCGCTCGTAGGGTCGTCGACTCACTTCTCGGCGTCCGAGCTGGATCATCATGAACCCCCGCGGCGGCCCCACTACTACCGACAAGCCCGGCGTCACCCTTGCACCACCCGCCCTGAGAACCGGGGCAGTGGTATGGGTCGAACGGCCGGATCGATTCGGTTCACGCTGTTCCCCGAGGCACCTGACACGAACAGGGCCTCCGCCCGGTCATGCGCCCACGCCCGCCCGATCAGACCTCCACCCCGCCGACAAGCGTCGAGAGCAGGCGCAACTGCCCGTCACGGCCCGCCTGTTCGGCGACGCACAGGTCAGCGTGCGCCCCCAGCTCGATCGCTCCGCGACCAGCGAGGCCCAGCACCCGCGCCGGGTGGGCGGACGCCATCGGCCATACCTCGGCGAGGGTGAAGGGTGTCTCCCGCACCACCCAGTTCACGCACTCGAGCAATGACCGGCCCGATCCCGCGAGGAGCCGGGTGCCGCTCAGCCGCAGTCTGCCGGAGGGTTCCACGGTGACCGCTCCGCCCACCGGGGTGCGGTACTCGCCGGGAGGGCAGCCGGCCAGGGCGACCGAATCGCTGACGAGCACCGCGCGCCCGGTGCCCTTGGCCCGGACCATGGCGACGAAGGCGTCGGCGGGCAGGTGGTGGCCGTCGGCGATGAACGTGGCGGTCAGCGCGTCCTCTGCGAGCTGGGCCCACACGTGGTTGGGGTGCCGCGGCAGCACGGCGTGGGTTCCGTTCCCCAGGTGCGTCGAGAGCGCGGCGCCGGCCCGGGCTGCGGCGCGCACCTGTGCCGGCGACGCGTCCGTGTGCCCCATCGCGACGACGATCCCGGCCTGCGTCGCGGCGCGGATGTAGTCGGGAGCGCCGGGTCGCTCGGGAGCGAGCGTGACGATGCGGACCAGGCCGGGTACGGCGGCGAGCCATTGAGCCAGCTCCCCCGGGTCGGGGTCGCGCAGGTGCCGGGCGTCGTGCGCGCCGCGCGGGCCGTCCGCTGCCGCCAGGTACGGGCCCTCGACGTGCACACCGGCGACGGCGCGGGCCACGAGCGGCTCACGCTCGCGAGCCTCGGCCACGGTCCGCAGCGTCGAGAGGATCCGCTCGCGCGAGGCGGTCACCACGGTCGGGCAGTAGGAGGTGACCCCGTGCGCCCGGAGCGCACGGGTCAGCTCCACCACCGCGTCGGCCGAGACGTCGTCCGCGTTGACGTCGTGTCCCGCGTAGCCGTTCACCTGGAGGTCCACCAGCCCCGGCAGGAGCAGGGGGCGGCCGGGTCGCGCGCCTGCGGGCTCGATCGAGGCGATCCGGCCGTCCTCGATGCCCAGCAGCACGTCGCGGCCGTCGAGCAGCCGGCCGTCGAGGCGGGTCACGACGCGCTTTGGACGCGGCCCGCCGAAGTGGTCCGTGTGAGACGGCCGGCCGCGGCGGCGTCCAGGTGGACGGAGACCGCCGGGTGGGTCCTGATCGCGCTCGCCGGACACTGTGCCTCCACCGGGCCTTCGAGGGACGCGGCCACCGCAGCCGCTTTGTGTGCGCCGTGCACGGTCACGATCACCGCCTTGGCGCTGAGCAGCGCGGGCACGGTCAGGGTCAGGGCATGGGTGGGAACGTCGGCGGGGGTGGGGAAGAGCCCCTCCTCCACCTGCTGTCGGCGGGACGTGTCGTCCAGGCGGACCAGGCGGACGGTCTCGGGGTCGTCGAACCGGGCGGTTCCGGGCTCGTTGAACGCGATGTGGCCGTTCATGCCGATCCCCATGCAGACGAGGTCCATCGGCGCCGCCCGGACGAGTGCCGCGTACCGGGACGCCTCCGCAGCGGGCTCGGGGTCGGGCCTCATACGCTCTAACCGCCCCGGCCGGGCAGCTGCCAGTCGCTCTTCGAGCCAGGCACCGAAGGCCCGCGGGCTGGCCGCCGGCAGGCCGACGTACTCGTCCATGTGGAAGGCGTGCACCCTGTTCCAGTCGACCAGGGGGTTGCTCAGCAGCGCGGCCAGCATCTCTTCCTGGGAGGGCGCCGAGGCGAACAGGACGCGGGCCTCCCCCTTTGCTGCGACGGCCGCGCAAACGATCCGTGCCGCCTCGCCTCCGGCGGCCTCCCCCGTCGCGGCAGCGTCGCGGGAGACGCGCACCTGTACACCGACGCCGACCCTGTCCGATCCTTCCGGCAGACTCATCGTCCCACCCTTCTCTGCAATCGGTTGCAGCGACATTAAGGGCTGTCGCAGGCAGGGTCAACAGAGTCTGGGCGGGGGCCCCTTCCGGTGGCCGGCCGAGCGTCAGGCCGGGCGTCAGGCCGGGCGGCCCGTCGAGCCGCGCAGGGTGAGCGTGCCCTCCAGCCGGACGTCCCTGACCTGCTCCCCCGCGATGCACCTGCGCAGCGCCTCGACCGCGGCCTGCCCGATCCGGTCCATGGGCGCGGTAATGGTGGTGAGCGCGGGCGTCACGGCACGGGCGAGCAGCACGTCGTCACAGCCGACGACACTGCACCCGGCGGGCGCCTGGACGCCGGCCTCGGCCAGACCACTCAGCACTCCGCAGGCCATCAGGTCGTCGAACGCGAAGGCTGCGGTCGCCCCGGTCCCCACCAGCGCACGGGCCGCCTCGCGCCCGCCTTCGAATGACGCCGCGAAGGACCCGAGTTCCACCAGCGTGACGCGGGTACCCTGTGCCCAGGCCCGGACGGTGGCAGCCCGCTGCCGGGCAGCCCACGACGCCGAGGGTCCGCCCATCAACGCGACCTTGCGGTGGCCCAGTTCCTCCAGGTGCCGGCCCGCTGCGGTGAGTGCGGCGGTGTTGTCGCACACAACCGCCGGAAAGCCGCGCATCCTCCGGTTCACGACGACCGCCGGGAGTCCCTCCGCGGCCGCCTTCAGTTCGGAGGAAGAGCGCGGTGAGGCGATCACCAGCCCGTCGACCTGCCCCTTGAGCTGCTTGATCAGTCCGATCTCCGCTGCGGGGCTCTCCTCCGCGTCGACGAGCATGACGGAGGCCTCGATCTCGGCCGCCGCCCGCTGGACCGCCCTTACCAGCGGCGGGAAGAAGGGATTGGTGATGTCGTGGACGAGGAGCCCGATCGTTCCCGTCCGGCCGGTCGCGAGCCCGCGGGCCGCCTTGTTGGGCCGGTAGCCCAGCTCCCGCGCCTTTGCATGGATACGCTCCCGCACCTCGGGGTTGACGACCTCGGGCCGAGTGAAGGCACGCGAGACCGTCGCGGCGGAGACACCGCACATCTGGGCGATCGAATAGATCGTCGCCTGCTTCATTCCGCCTCCACATTCCGTTTCCACCGATCCGGCACCCGCGCAGCCGCACAGACACTATTGTACTTACCAGTACTGCAATCGGTTGCACCTCGGGAGGTCTGCGTATGACGTCCGCAGCGCGGGAACAACTGGAGCGCGTCGTCCTGCCGTACTGGCTGGAACGCGGCCCGGACCGGGACCGGGGCGGGTTCCACACGTGCTACGACAACCGCGGCCGCACCCTTGTCTCGACGGACAAGTTCACATGGTCCCAAGGCCGCCTGGTCTGGCTGCTGGCCCGGGCCGCACGGATGGCCCGCGCCGGGCTCCTCGGCCTGGACGCCGGTCTCATGGAACGCCTCGCGGTCCAAGGCGCGCACTTCCTGGTGGACCACGCGATCCGCCCGGACGGCACCTGCCACTTCGTCGTGGACGCGGGCGGCGTCCCCAAAAGCGGGCCGACCGGCGAGACGCAGAGCGTCTATGCCGACTGCTTCGTGGTGATGGGGCTGGCCGAGCTGGCCGGGGCGACCTCGTCCCCATCCTGGCTCGAGGCCGCCGAGCCGGTACTGCGCCGCGCCACCGCCGACATCACTGCCCGCCGGGCCGCGACGCCCCCGTACGCGGTCCCGGCGGGCCACACCGCGTTCGGCCCGCGGATGATCCTGCTCAACACGCGCCTGGAACACGCCCGCGCCCGCGCGCGCCTGGGCCTGCTGAAGGAGGAGGACGTGGCCGAACTGTCCGCCGCACGTAAGGCGATGCTGTCACACCGCAACCCCGACGGGACCTTCACCGAGATCGTCTCCCCGAAGTCCGGTGACAACTCGCTGGTGGCCAGGCACCGGGTGCCCGGCCATGCGATCGAGGGCATCTGGGTGGCACTGGAGGCAGCGGAGCTGACGGGGGATCAAGAGGATGCCCCGGAGCTGCTCGAGAGTGTGGACGTGCTCTGCCGCTCCGCCTGGGACCCTCGCCATGGCGGCCTCTTCCGGTACGTCGATGCGAAGGGTCCAGTCGCTCCCCGCGGAACGACCACGGGCTCGACGTACGAGGACCTGGTCGCCGCGACCTGGGACACCAAGCTGTGGTGGGTCCACACCGAGGCCGCCTACACGACCGCGCTGGGCGCGCGCCGGTACGGCGACGCGGCGTGCGCCGAGTGGGCCGAGCGGATCTGGGACTACACGATCGCGACCTTCCCCGGCAGGAAGGAGGGCGAGGAGTGGATACAGATCCGGGACCGGGCAGGCCGTCCCCTGGACCGGGTCGTGGCACTGCCGGTCAAGGACCCGTTCCACATCGCCCGGAACCTCATGCAGCTGGTGGAGTTGTCGGCGAGCACCGGGGAGCGGACCCGTGGCTGACACGGACATCGTGGTCGTGGAGGCGCAGGCCCGGTTCCGGCGGATCGACCTGCGGCACCCCTTCGTCATCAGCGGCCGGGCCATCTCCTGGTTCACACTCGCCGTCGTCGACGTCGTCGCCACTGACCGGCGCGGCGCCGTGGGCCGGGGCCTGGGCGCCTCCGTCCTGTCCGTCCCGTGGTCGTGGCCGGATTCCGGGCTCGACGTCTTGGTGCGCGACGCCGTCTTGCGCCGGCTGGTCGAACGGCTCGTGCGCGCCGTCCCCCACGGCGTGGCCGCGGACCCGATCGCGCACTGGACCCGGTTGCAGAGCGGGCTCGGTGCCGCGGCCGCGGAGGCCGCCGCCGAATGCGGGACGGGCGAGCATGTCCCCGGGCTCGCGGCGTCACTGGCCCTCGGGGCCGTGGACAACGCGCTGCACGACGCCTGGGCGAGCGCGGCCGGGCGCCCCGCCCACACGATGTACACGCGGGACCATCTGCGGCACGACCTGGGCGCCCATCTTGGTCCGTCTTTCACGGGCCGGTATCCGGGGGAGTTCCTGACCGGTCGGCGCCGGCGCTTGCCGGTCCAGCACGTCGTGGGGGTGACGGACCCCCTGCGCAAGGGGGATCCCGGCGGCTCACGGTCGCTCGAGTGGTGGCTGCGGGAGGAGTGCGTACGGCACATCAAGGTCAAGGTCTCGGGCACGGACCCGGCCTCGGACGCCGACCGGATCGCGGCCGTCCACCGGGTGGCAGCCGAGGTCGGCCCAACCCCCTCCTGCCTGGCGGTCGACCCGAACGAGGGCTGCGCCGGCCCGGAGGAGCTTGCCGGGATGCTCGACCGTCTGCAGGAAACCGCACCGGCGGCGTACGAGGCGGTGGGATACGTCGAACAGCCCTTTCCCCGGGAAAGCCGGCCGAACGCGGCCCTGTTGCGCGAACAGAGCCGTCGCAAGCCGGTCCTCCTCGACGAGGGGCTCGACGACCTCACGGTCCTGCCGGAGCTGGTCCGGCGGGGCTGGTCCGGACTCGTCGTCAAGGCAGCCAAGGGCCAGACCCCCGCTCTGCTCGCCCATGCCTTCGCCCGCGCCCACGGACTGTTCGTCACCGTCCAGGACCTGACCGCGGTCGACGCCGCGTTCGCGCACTCCGCCCGGCTGGCGAGCCTGCTCGACCTCTCCTCGGTGCACCTGGAGTACAACAGCCGGCAGTATGCGCCGAGAGGCAACGACTCCCTTGCCGCGCGGCATCCATTGCTGACGACCGTCCGGGACGGCGCGATCAGCCTGCCGGAGCCCGGTGCCGGCCTCTACTGACCCCGTGGGACGGCGGCCTCCACGGAACGGGGCGGAGCCAGACGGGCTCCGCCCCTGGTGCCGGCCGTGCGGGTCACAGCCGGGTGCACTCCCCCGACGCCTCACCGCGCACGGTGTTCGGCCGGTCGAGATCGGTCGGCGGCTCTACGTTGCCCGAGCAGGCCAGTCCGCCCCGGACCGTCGTCCCGGACACCACCGTGGTGCCGCGGGTCCCGGTGATCGACACGTGGCCGAAGGCGTAGGAGTCGTCGAGCCACGCGTCGTCCGCCCCTTCGGCGGTGACGCCTCCGCCCAGCACGGACCGCTCGACGACCACTCCCGCACCGGCGCCCAGATGCAGACGCCCAGCGACCTCGCCGTCGACCAGGCACGTCGTCCCCGGTTCGAGCACCAGGTTCGCGTGCTGTCCGGTGAGGGTCCGGTCGCAGGCCGGGCGGGCGGGACCCTTCTCCGGTATCCAGCGGTACAGCATGCTGCCGCGGTTGTAGTAGAAGGAGCCGTTGCGGTCGATCGCCGGGTTGGCAACCCCGGATTGAATGACCGTCATCTCCAGGGACCGCGGGTCCATCCGGAACATCCGGCCGGTCGAGGTGCCGACCAGTTCGCCCTGGTGCCAGAAGAGTTCGCGCCCGGTGGCGTAGATCTTGCTGTCGTCGACGCCGAAGTACTTCTTGGTCAGCACGACCTTGCGCTGTTCGGGGTCGAACTTGAAGAGTTCGTTCGCCGTGAAGCCCCACAGGTTGCCCTCGTCGTCGAAGGTCAGTGCCGAGACGTTCTGCGCTCCGGGGACGGGCACGGTCTCGAACACCACCTTCCCGGCGGCGGGGTCGAAGATGAAGAGCTTGCCTTCGCTCGTGGTCGGCTCGACGCCGATGCCGCCCCAGATGCCCGTGCCGCCGTAGATCAGACCGTCCCGGTGGGCCAGGGCCAGCGGGGTTTGGTCGGCGATGACGTTGCGGAAGACCTGAAGGTCGCCCGTCGATGGGTTGAAGAGGGACAGCGCCCCGTCCAGCAGCCCGTAGTCGGGCATGGAGCCGATGGCGACCACGTCCCCGGCGTCGGCCCAGCCGATCGGCCGGTCCTGGTGTTCCCCGAGTTGCAGGGCACCGGCGCCGGTCACCGGGTTGCTCGGCGGATTCCACGGCTTCGTGGTGTCGTAGGTGTAGATGCGCGCGCCCGGATAGGAGCCGAACACCAAGTCGTCGCCGTGGGCGACCAGTCCCTCGGTCTGCCCGACCCCGTTCAGCGGCTCGGTCGCACCGCTGTCGGCGTCCACCCTCGCGATTCCCGGCGGGGATCCGTAGCCGCCGACGAAGACGTCACCGCCCGGCCCCGTCGTCATCGAGCGGATCAGGTACGGCGTGGGGACGACGTCGCCCCCGACGGCCGAGGTCTGCCCTGTGGCCGGGTTCCAGGCGTGGAACACTCCCTTGCTTGTCGCCGTCACCGCGGAGACGCCGGGGAAGCCGTCGGTGCCCAGTTCCATCAGTGCCCAGCCCCGTGCGGCCGCTCCGCCCAGGCCCATGCTGATCCGGCGCTGCTCCCGGGTGTCGAGGTCGTAGGCGATCACCGCTCCCTGGATCGGCACGATCAGCGCCTCTCGCCGGGTGGTGCCGCTGTCCCGGGTGCTGAGTTCGGGCGAGACGGCCAGGCCGACCACCTCCGGCACGGAATCCACCCACCGCTGTTCGGTCAGCGAGTAGACCAGCAGTTCATTGGAAGGGGTGGGCCGGGCGAACAGCAGGTCGCCGGCCACGCTCACGTCATAGGTGAAGGTGTCCGACACGTGGCCGGCCGGCAGGGGAATCTGTGTGATCTCGCCGGTCGTGGTGTCCAGCCGGGTCAGTGTGGCCCTGATCGAACCGCCTCCCGCGTAGATGTGGTGGCCGTCGGCCGTCAGACTGCGGACATAGATGTTGCCCTCGGCCTGCCGCCCGTAGTCCTGCCAGTCGCCGGTTCCGGGGTCGTAGGCGATGACCTTGCCGCCCGGGTAGGTCCCGAACACGGGCCTGCCGCGGTCGTCGAGCGTCGCCGACCACAGGTGGGTCTGGCCGAACGGCTTGCTCGCGATCAGCTCCAGGGACAGCAGGTCGGGATCGAACCGCCACACCTCGCCGCCGGTCTGGGTACCGAAGTAGACGCTGCGGTCCGGTGCGGTCACGAATGACCAGGCCATGATCGTGTTCGTGAGCGTCCGGCTCGCCAGGCGTTCCCCGGTGAGGATGTCCACGGCGCTGAACTCCGACGGGCTGCCTCCCCCGACGAAGATCCCGATCTTCCGCCCGTTCGCGTCGGTGGTGTATCCGGCGCCCGCGTTGGTGCTTCCCTTGATCGGACGGCCGAGTTCCTCCTCGGTCCCCCGCGGCGGCAGCGGCTCCTCGTCCGGCTCCGCCATCCTGAAGGCGACATCGTCAACGAGACCGTCGACCGTGCCGACAGAGCTCGAGTAGATGATCGGCTCCGCGCGGGCCGCACCGGCGGGCGCGGTGAACTGCACCGCCTCGCGCTGCCAGGTGCCGGCCTGAGGTTCCACGACCTCCCACGGCTGGGAGAGCCTGCTGCCCGAGGAGTCGAAGAAGTAGACGGTCGGCTGCAGCACGCCGCGGTCAAGGTTCAGGTCCATCGAGAACTCATAGGTCTCTCCCGGGACCACCGGCGCCGCGTCGGCGCGCAAGCCGGCACCTGCGGTCGGGCTCGCGTCGAGGACGCGCAGGCTGCGCGCTCCCTCGCTCGCGTCGGAACCGACGATCTGGAAGTAGTTGACGGAGCTGGGCCAGAGCGGCGACCAGGCGACGGGGAGGCCGTCCTCGCCGACCGTCTCGAATCCGCCGTTCTCCAGCAGGTTCTTCCCGGCGGGTCCGGGCGGTGCGGGAGAGACGGCCGATGCCGCCGTCGGTGCGATCAGCAGTGCCAGTGCGGTGAGCACCGCCTGCGCTGCGGTCACCGCCGGGCCTCGGGCGAAGCGATGCCATCGTCGTACGGGCTTGGCCATGCTCCTTCTCCCTGTCTGTCGATCGGCCGTCGTCTCATCTCCTTGGATCCCGCGGTGCCGAAGGGCCGTCGCCGACGCCCTACTTGAGCCCGCTCATCATCACGCCGCGTACGAAGAACCGCTGGAGGCAGATGAAGACGAGGACCGTCGGGATGAAGGTGACCACCGCGGCGGCCATGGTGGTGGCGAGCGGGGTGTCCTGTGTCTGCAGGCTGTTGAGGCCCACGGTGAGCACGTAGTTGTCGGGGCTGCGCTGCGAAACGAGCGGCCACAGGAAGTCGTTCCAGTGCCACAGGAAGACGAAGGTGCCCAGGGTCGCCATGATCGGTTTGGTCTGCGGCAGGATGATCGACCAGTAGACCCGGAACTCGCCGGCTCCGTCGATGCGGGCGGCCTCGATCAGCTCGTCGGGGATGTCCTGGATGAACTGGCGCATCAGGAACATGGCCTGCGCGTTGGCGATGGTGGGGACGATCAGTCCCCACATCGAGTCCAGTCCGCCCATCTCGGAGACCAGAATGAACTGAGGGATCAGGGTGAGGTGTCCCGGCACCATCAGCATGGCGACGAAGACCCAGAAGATCAGCTCGCGCCCCATGAACCGCTTCTTGGCGAACGCGTAGCCGGCCATCGAGGCGAAGAGCAGTACCAGGACCACCGACACCAGCGAGTAGACGGCCGAATTGGCCGCCCAGCCCAGCACGCGGTCGCTGCTCAGCGCGTCGTACAGGGCCGCGAACGAGACATCCCTCGGGAGCAGGGAGCCCGGCATCTCGATGCTCTTTCCCGGCTGCAGCGCGAGGGCGACCATCGCCCAGAACGGGAAGAACGTGACAAGCGCGCACAGGAAGAGCGGGATGTGCATCCAATCGGGCCGGCGCCTGCGGCGCTCGGGCCGGCGGGCAGGCCGCGCTTCTGTGGTCCGGATCTCTGCGGGTCGCTGGACGAGTGACGTCATGACTGGCCCTTGTTCATCAGACGGCGCTGAACGAGTGACGTGATGAGGGTGAGCACCAGCAGCACCACGCCTGCCGCGCTGGCGTAGCCGAAGTCGAAGTACCCGAAGCCCTGGTCGTAGATCATGTAAGTCAGCGAATAGCTCGCCCTGACCGGTCCGCCGCCGGTCATCACGTAGATGGTGTCGAACACCTGGAACGAGCCGATGATCTCCAGGACAAGCACGAAGAACAGGGCCGGCTTGAGCAGCGGGAGCGTGATGTGGCGGTACCGGTGGCGCCACTTGGCGCCGTCCACATGGGCCGCCTCGTAGTACTCCTTGGGGATCGCGAGCATGCCTGCCAGCAGGATGAGCATGTTGTAGCCGAAGCCCTTCCACGCGCTCACCACGGCCAGCGCGGGGATGACCATGCTCTCGCTCTGCAGCCAGTTCACCGCGGGCAGCCCCAGGAGCCCGGAGAGCCAGTTGAGCGGGCCGTCGTTCTTGAAGATCCAGACCCAGATGATCGAGGACATCACGGTGCTGGTCACCACGGGCAGGAAGAAGACCGCACGGTAGACGCTCATCCCGCGCAGCGTCCGGTCGCAGAGGGTCGCCATCGCGAGCGAGACCACGAGACTGAGCGGGATCGCGAGGACCGTGTAATAGGCGGTCACCTTCAGGCTGTTCCAGAACACGGGGTCCTGGAACAGCCTGACGAAGTTGTCCATGCCGATGAACTCGACATCGCCGCTGATGCGGTACTTGGCCAGGCTCAGCCCGGTGCCCATCACCGTCGGGATGATCCTGAAGACCAGGAAGAACACCACGTACGGGAGGATGAAAACGTAGCCGGCGAGCGCGGCGTTGGAGCGCCACCACGGTCGGCCCGGACTTCCGCGCTCCGGGATCGTCCCGGCCTTGGCGGTCTGCGCGCTCACTGGCGC
>NZ_JBSGZJ010000236.1:0-10776 GCF_053610925.1 Streptomyces sp. NPDC054847
CCCTGCACCGCACCCACCTCGGCGAGCGTGCCGGCCTCATGGCCGGCACGACCGCACACGCAGCCGAACTGCTACGAGCCCTCGCCGAGGACCGGACCCACCCCGATCTCCTCACCGGAACACAGCAGGAGCACGGAAGGACCGTGTTCGTCTTCCCTGGCCAGGGCAGCGAGTGGGCGGGGATGGGGCGCGAACTGCTGGAGCGGTCGCAGGCGTTCGCCGACGCGGTGCGTGAGTGCGATGAGGCGCTGGCGCCGTATCTGGACCGGTCGGTGGAGGACCTGCTGCGGGAAGGGGTCGTGGAGGACTGGTCGCGGCTGGATGTGCTGCAGCCCGTGATGTTCACGGTGTATGTGGGCCTGGCGGCGGTGTGGCGGTCGCTGGGTGTGGAGCCGGCCGCGGTGGTAGGTCATTCGCAGGGTGAGGTGGCGGCCGCGGTGGTGGCCGGTGCGCTGTCCGTCGAGGACGGTGCGCGGGTCATCGGTGTGCGCAGCGCCGCGCTGCAGGCAGTGGCGGGCGTCGGCCGGATGGCGGTGGTGGAACTCCCGCTCGACGAGGTGGAGGAGTGGATCGCCCCGTACGGAGATGCCGTGTCGGTCGCCGCGGTCAACACACCCCGGTCGGTGTCGGTATCGGGTGACGCCGATGCGGTGGAAGACCTCCTGTTCCGACTGGACGACGCGGATGTGTCGTGCGGGCGGCTGGAGGCGCCGGTCGCCTCCCACAGTCACCACATGGACGCCCTGCTGCCCGACCTCGAGGCGCGACTCGCCCCGCTCGAGCCGCGCCCGGGACAGGTGCCGTTCTACTCGACGGTGACCGGCGGTCTGCTGGACGGCACCGGACTGGACGCGCGGTACTGGTGCCGCAACCTCCGTCAGCCGGTGCGGCTGGATGCGGCGCAGCAGGCGCTGCTGGCGGATGGGCTGGACGTGTTCGTGGAGGTCAGCCCCCACCCGGTGCTGATCATGCCGTTGACGGACGGCAGTGCCGGGCGGGGTGTGGTCGTCGGCACGCTGCAGCGTGAGCGCGGGGATCTGGCGCAGATGGCGCGGATGGTGACGCTGCTGCATGTGGCGGGCGTCGAGGTGGCCTGGGAGCCCCTGTTGGGGGCGCATGGTCCGGTGGTGGACCTGCCGACCTATGCCTTCCAGCGTGAACGTTTCTGGCTGGACACCGTCAGCAAGGCGTCGGGTGATGTCACCTCGGTGGGGCTGGAGTCGGCCGGGCATCCGTGGCTGGGTGCGGTGACCACGCTTGCCGACGGCGAGGGTCATGTGTTCAGCGGCCGTGTGTCGCTGCGTGAGTTCGGCTGGTTGGCCGATCATGCGGTGTTCGGGACGGTGATCGTCCCCGGTACCGCGCTGCTGGAACTGGCCCTGTCGGCTGGCTATTTCGTGGGTGTGGGTCGGGTGGAGGAGCTGACGCTCCTGGAGGCGCTGGTCGTTCCGCAGGAGGGTGAGCTGCGGCTTCAGGTGACGGTGGGCGCGCCCGGAGCGGACGGGCGCCGTGCGGTGGCGGTCTACAGCCGGCGCGGTGATGACGGTGAGTGGGTCCGGCATGCGTCCGGCGTGCTGAGCGAGGCACCGGCCGCCGCGTCCGGCGGGTTCGAGGCGTTGGCGCAGTGGCCGGTGACGGGTGCGCAGCCGGTGGACCTGGACGGCTTCTACGAGCGGTTCGCGGAGCAGGGCATTGCCTACGGCCCGGTGTTCCAAGGCTTGAGCGAGCTGTGGCGTGACGGCGACACCGCCTATGGCCTGGTGCGGCTGCCCGAGGACGTCGTGACCGACGGCTACGGCATCCACCCGGCGTTGCTGGACACCGCCCTGCACACCCTCATCGCAGCCGCAGCGGAGCAGAGCACCGAAGACAGCGTGTTGCTGCCGTTCGAGTGGACCGGGGTGAGCCTCGAAGCGGTGCCGGGCTCCGTGCTGCGGGTCCGTGCCGAGCTGGACAGTGAGAGCTCGACGGCCCGGATCCGGGTGGCCGACGAGAACGGCGACCCCGTCGCCCGGATCGAGGGACTCCAGGTACGGCAGGCCACGGCGGAGCAGATCCGGGCGGCGGCGACCTCGGTGGACCACTTGTACCGGGTGGAGTTCCAGCCGGTCACGGCCGGCTCTCCGGCACAGGACGCCGAGCGGCTGGTGATCGACGCGCGGGGCTGGTCGGGTTCGGTGACGGAGGTCGCCGGGCGTGGACTGGCCGAACTCCAGCAGGCGTTGGCCGATGAGGCCGTGTCCGAGATCGTGTTGGTGACCTGTGGCGCGGTCGGTGAGGACGCCACGGACGTGGGCCAGGCGTCGTTGTGGGGTCTGGTGCGGTCGGCGCGCAGTGAGCACCCGGAGCGGGTGATCCGCCTGATCGACACCGACACCGACACCCAGGACCTGACATCGGCCCTGCCGATCGCGGACGAACCCGAGCTGATCGTCCGCGCAGGCCAGATACTGGCCGCCCGCCTGGTTCGGACGTCGGCAGACGCCGACGCGCAGACCCGTGTTCTGGATCCTGCCGGGACGGTCCTGATCACGGGCGGGATGGGGGAGTTGGGTCATGCTCTGGCCCGTCACCTGGTTCAGGAGCATGGGGTGCGCCGTCTGGTGCTGACCTCACGCCGTGGCACGGACGCACCTGGCGCTGCTGAGTTGGTGGGGGAGTTGACCGCGGCCGGTGCGGAGCGTGTCGAGGTTGTCGCCTGTGACGTGGCCGACCGTGCCCAGGTGCGGACCCTGCTCACCGGCGTGGACATCGCCCACCCCTGGACCGGTGTGTTCCACCTTGCCGCTGTCCTGGACGACGGGCTTCTCCAGGGTCAGGACACCGGCCGTCTGGCTCGTGTCCTGGGTCCGAAGACCGAGGGTGCGCTGCACCTGCACGACCTCACCCGCGAACTCGGCCTCGACCTTGCCGCGTTCGTGTTGTTCTCGTCGGCGTCGGGTGTGTTGGGCACGGCCGGCCAGAGCACTTACGCGGCTGCCAACGCGGCGCTGGACACGCTGGCCGCGCTCCGCCGTGGTGAGGGTCTTGCCGCGACCAGCCTTTCCTGGGGTCTGTGGCAGCAGGCCGGTATCGGGCTGACTGCCGCGCTGGGGCAGGCGGACGTGGCGCGGATGCGGCGTCAGGGCTTCGGCGCGCTGTCGCAGCAGCAGGCGCTGGCCGCGTTGGACGCCGCTCTGCTCCAGCCGTATGCCCATCTCGTTCCGGTCAAGCTGGAGACGGCGCGGGTGGAGGACCCGCCCGCGCTGCTGCGGGCCCTTGTGCGCAGGAGGCGCAGGCCGGCGGCCGGCACGACCACCTCCGGCGGTCGGGGCACGGTGTTGCGTGACCGGCTGGCGGGGCTGCCGGAGGGTGAACGGCTGCCGTATCTGGTCCAGTTGGTGCGTTCTGAGGCGGCGGTCGTGCTGGGGGCGTCCAGCGCGGACGGTGTCGGTGACCATCAGGCGTTCAAGGAGCTCGGTCTGGACTCGCTGATGGCGGTCGAGCTGCGCCGCCGCCTGTCCGCGGCGACGGAGGTGGCCCTGCCCGCCACCCTCGCCTTCGACCATCCCACCCCCGCCGCCGTCGCCGGCCTCCTCCTCGACCGCTACACCTCCGAGGCAACGGCGCAGGCCGGCGTCGTCCCAACCGCCGCCTCCCGGGCCGGTGCGCACGTGACGAAGACACAGATCGACAGCCTGGTGGACCTCCTGCGTGCCGCGACTCCGCAACAACTCGAGGAGCAGGGACTGGTTTCCCGCCTCCTGGAGCTCAAGGACGGCCTCGCACGAACCGTCGTCCCCGACGCACCGGAGATCGAGATCGAAGCCGGCAGCACAGAAGACCTTCTCCAGTTCCTCGACCGCAAGCTTGGAGTGTGACGGATGACCGCGTCCGAAGTTGAGAAGCTCGAGTCCTACCTCCGTCGCGCCACCACCGCCCTGGTCGAGACGGAGAAGGAACTCAGCACGGAGCGCGCGGCGCGCACGGAGCCGATCGCCATCGTGTCGATGGCGTGCCGCCTGCCGGGCGGTATCGACACGCCCGAGGGTTTCTGGCAGCTCCTGGCCGAGGGCGGCGACGCCATCGGCCCGTTCCCTTCCCGCTGGGACGGTCTGGATCTGTACGACCCCGACCCGGAAGCGGTCGGCAAGAGCTACGCCCGCGAGGGCGGCTTCGTCGACGGTGTCGAGGGCTTCGACGCCGCGTTCTTCGGCATCAGCCCGCGTGAGGCCCAGTCGATGGACCCGCAGCAGCGCCTGGTGCTGGAGGCGTCGTGGGAGGCGCTGGAGCGGGCCGGTATCCGGCCCGGCGCACTCAGCGGCAGCCGCACCGGCGTCTACCTCGGCGCGATGAGTGCCGATTACGGCAACCAGCAGGGCCATGACCTCGACGCCCTCGACGGTTACGTCAGCACCGGCAACGCGAGCAGCGTGGTGTCGGGACGGGTGTCCTACGCGCTGGGCCTGCAGGGCCCGGCCGTCACGATCGACACGGCCTGCTCGTCCTCTCTCGTCGCCCTCCACCTGGCGGCCACGGCACTGCGACAGGGCGAGTGCGACCTCGCCCTGGCCGGCGGTGTCACGGTGATGTCGACACCTTCGACCCTCGTGGAATTCAGCCGCCTCAAGGGAGCCGCTGCCGACGGGCGTTCCAAGAGCTTCTCCGCTGGGGCCGACGGGACCGGGCTGTCCGAGGGCGCGGGCGTCCTGGTGCTGAAGCGTCTGTCGGCTGCCGAGCGGGACGGCGACCGCGTCCTGGCCGTGGTCCGTGGCTCCGCGGTCAACCAGGACGGCGCCAGCAACGGCCTGACCGCCCCCAACGGGCCCTCCCAGCAGCGCGTCGTCCGTGACGCGCTCGCCCTGTCGCAGCTCGCCCCCGCGGACATCGACGCGATCGAGGCGCACGGCACCGGCACCTCGCTTGGCGACCCGATCGAGGCCGGCGCTCTCGCCGAAGTCTTCGGCGAGCACCCCGTGTTCCTCGGATCGGCCAAGTCGAACCTCGGCCACACCCAGGCCGCCGCCGGTGTCGTCGGCGTGATGAAGATGGTCCTGGCCCTCCAGCACGAGACGCTGCCCCGCACGCTGCACGCCGACGAGCCCAGCCCGCACGTCGACTGGGACACCAGTGGCCTGACTTTGCTTCAGCAGCCGCAGCCCTGGCACAAGGGCGAGCGGACCCGCCGCGCAGGCGTCTCCTCGTTCGGCCTGAGCGGCACCAATGCGCATGTGGTGCTGGAGGAGGCCCCGGCAGCCACGTCGGTGGAGCAGGCGGAGAACCAGGGCCGTCGGCTCCCCGCGCTTCCGGTGGTGGTGTCCGGCCGTGACGAGCGGGCCCTGCGGGAGAACGCGGCCCGCCTCGCCGACCGGCTGGAGACCGGTGACGGCGAGGAGCCGGCCCTCGCCGACGTCGCACTCTCCGCGGCGCGACGGACACGGTTCGAACACCGGGCGGGCGTGATCGCCGGCTCGGTGGCGGAGGCCGTCACGGGTCTGCGGGCGTTGAGCGAGGGCCGCTCGGCCGCCGGCGCGGTCACCGGCACCGCCACGTCCTCGACACCGGCCGGCGTGGCGTTCCTGTTCCCGGGCCAGGGAAGCCAGCGGGCGGGGATGGGCCGGGAGTTGTACGAGGCGTTCCCCGTGTTCGCCGAAGCGTTCGACCAGGTCTGCGACGTGGCGGACGGGCTGCTGGGCCGCTCGTTGAAGGACGTGGTGTTCGGGTCCGACGCGGCCACGCTGGAACGGACGGAATTCGCCCAGCCCGGGCTGTTCGCGTTCGAGGTGGCGCTGTTCCGGCTGTGGGAGTCATGGGGGCTCTCCGCATCGGTGGTGACCGGACACTCGGTGGGGGAACTGGCGGCGGCACACGTCGCGGGTGTCCTGCCCCTCGAGGACGCGGCGCGTCTCGCGGTGGCACGCGGCAAGCTGATGCAGGCCTGCGAACCGGGTGGGGTCATGGCCTCGGTGGAGGCTTCGGAGGCCGAGGTCGTGGCCGTCCTCGACCTGGTCCCCGGACGGGTGTCGGTGGCGGGGGTGAACGGTCCGGCCCAGGTCGTGGTGAGCGGCGATGCCGCAGCCGTGGAACAGGTCGAACAGCACTTCGCCGGCGAAGGACGGCGCACACGGCGCCTCGAGGTGTCGCACGCGTTCCACAGCGCGCACATGGACACGATGCTGGAGGAGTTCGCCCAGATCGCCGCCGGATGCCGGTTCGACGAGCCGCGGACACCCCTCGTGTCGTCGGTGACCGGCGCCTGGATGGGAAGGGACCTCACGGCGGGCGAAGGCATGCGATCCCCCGCCTACTGGGTGACGCAGGCCCGCGAAGCGGTGCGCTTCTGGGACGCCGTACGCACCCTGGAGGACGCCGGACCCCGCCGCTACGTGGAATGCGGTCCGCGGGGCGTGCTGACGGCCATGGGCAGCGAGGGCGTGGCGGACGACTCCGTCAGCCGGTTCGTCGCCAGTGCCCGGAAGGGTACGGACGAGGTCGCCGGGGTGCTGACCGCACTCACCGAACTGCACGTCCTCGGCCAGGACGTCGACTGGGACACCGTCTTCACGGGAACCGGCGCCACCCGAATCGATCTGCCCACCTATGCCTTCCAGCGCGAACGTTTCTGGCAGCAGGTGTCCGCTTCCGGTGATGTGACGTCGGTGGGGCTGGAGTCGGCCGGGCATCCGTGGCTGGGTGCGGTGACCACGCTCGCCGACGGCGAAGGCCACGTCTTCAGCGGCCGCGTCTCGCTGCGCGAGTTTCCCTGGCTGGCCGACCATGCCGTGTTCGGCACGGTGATCGTCCCCGGCACCGCGCTGCTCGAACTCGCCCTGTCCGCAGGCTATTTCGTGGGTGCGGGCCGGGTGGAGGAGCTGACGCTCCTGGAGGCGCTGGTCGTTCCGCAGGAGGGTGAGCTGCGGCTTCAGGTGACGGTGGGCGTGCCCGGACCGGACGGTCGCAGGCCGGTGGCGCTCTACAGCCGGCGCGGCGAGGACAGCGAGTGGACCCGGCATGCGTCCGGTGTGCTGAGCGAGGCACCGGCCGCCGCGTCCGGCGGGTTCGAGGCGTTGGCGCAGTGGCCGGTGGCGGGTGCGCAGCGGGTGGACCTGGACGGTTTCTACGAGCGGTTCGCGGAGCAGGGCATTGCCTACGGCTCCGCGTTCCAGGGCCTGAGCGAGCTGTGGCACGACGGCGACACCGCCTACGGCCTGGTGCGCCTGCCCGAGGACGTCTCCACCCACGGCTACGCCATCCACCCCGCACTCCTCGACACCGCCCTGCATGTGCTGAAGGGCTCGGCGGCTGCGCGGGAGCGGTTGGATGGCGCGCTGCTGCCGGTGGAGTGGGCGCAGGTGGACCTGTCGGCGATGGGCGGCAGCGAGTTGCGTGTCCGTGCGGATCTCGACACCTCGGGGACGTCCCTTCGGCTGTGGGTCGCTGATCCGGCGGGCGGGCCTGTTCTGTCCGGTCGTCTCGACCTGCGCGAGGTGACCGCCGACCAGATCCGTGCCTCGACCTCGGTGGACCACCTGTACCGGGTGGACTTCCAGCCGGTCACGGCCGGCTCTCCGGCACAGGACGCCGACCGGCTCGTGATCGACGCACGGAACTGGTCGGGTTCGGTGACGGAGATCGCCGCGCGTGGACTGGCCGAGCTCCAGCAGGCGTTGGCCGATGAGGCCGCGTCCGAGATCGTGTTGGTGACCCGCGGCGCGGTCGGTGAGGACGCCACGGACGTGGGCCAGGCGTCGTTGTGGGGTCTGGTGCGTTCGGCACGTAGTGAGCACCCGGAGCGGGTGATCCGCCTGATCGACACCGACACCCAGGACCTGACATCGGCCCTGCCGATCGCGGACGAACCCGAGCTGACCGTCCGGGCAGGCCAGATACTGGCCGCCCGCCTGGTCCGGACGTCGGCAGACGCCGACGCGCAGACCCGCGGCTTGGATCCTGCCGGGACTGTCCTGATCACGGGCGGCATGGGGGAGTTGGGCCAGGCTCTGGCACGTCACCTGGTCCAGGAGCACGGTGTGCGCCGTCTGGTGCTGACCTCACGCCGTGGCACCGACGCACCCGGTGTCGAGGAGCTGGTGGGGGAGTTGACCGCGGCCGGTGCCGAGCGTGTCGAGGTCGTCGCCTGTGACGTGGCCGACCGTGCCCAGGTCCGCACCCTGCTCACCGGCGCCGACCTGGCCCACCCCTGGACGGGTGTGTTCCACCTTGCCGCCGTCCTCGATGACGGACTCCTCATCGACCAGACCCCTGACCGTCTGACCCGCGTCCTCGCGCCGAAGACCGAGGGCGCGCTGCACCTGCACGACCTCACCCGCGAACTCGACCTCGACCTGGCCGCGTTCGTTCTCTACTCCGGCGCAGCCGGGGTGCTGGGCACCGCCGGCCAGAGCACCTACGCCGCCGCCAACACGGCGCTCGACACGCTCGCCGCTCTCCGCCGCGGTCAGGGCCTGGCCGCGACCAGCCTCTCCTGGGGCCTGTGGCAGCAGGCCGGGAACGGCGGCATGACCGCCCATCTCGGCCAGGCCGAACTCGCCCGGATGCGCCGCCAGGGCATCGCCCCACTGCCCGTCGCCCAGGGTCTGCGGCTCCTCGACCGGGCGCTCCACGGCCGGGACAGCCACCTCGTACCGGCCGTTCTCGACCTCGCGGCGGTCCGGCGGGAAGCGGAGAAGAGCGGTGCGCTCCCTGCCCTGCTCCGTGTGCTGGTCCGGCCGCAGCTGCGCCGGCCGGCCGGCCGGACCGGCGACGTTCCGTCGTCCCTGCGCGACGAGCTGGCGACCTTGCCGGAGACACAGCGTGCACAGCGCGTCCAGCACGTGGTCCTCAGCGAACTGGCTGTGGTCCTCGGCATCAGCGACATCTCCGGCCTGGGACCGGACCAGGTTCTCAAGGAACTGGGTCTGGACTCGCTGATGGCGGTCGAGCTGCGCAGGCGGCTCGCCGCGGCCACCGGCACCACATTGCCCGCCACCCTGGTGTTCGACTATCCGACCCCCGGCGCCATCACGGACCTGGTGATCGACCGGCTGGGTATCGCCGCCGACGCCGGCCCGCAAGAACCGTCCCCCGACAGCCCTCCCGCCGTACTGGACTGGGTCCTCCAGCGCCTGTCCGCCGATCAGCTGCACCGCAGCGGCCTGCTCGACATGCTCGTCGACCTGGCGAACAGGGAGAGCGGGAACGGCACCGCCGACCCCTCCGTCACCACCCTCCGGCCCTCCGACGCCCCCCGCCTGGAGGAGCGGTCGGTCGACGACATCAACGCCGAACTCAACGCCTTCCTGGAAGCCGCAGGCGCAGGCGACTGAGAGGACCCGTCGCTTTCCGCCCCGAAGACGCTGCCCCATTTCCGCTGACGTTTGTTTAGGGAACCGCAGAGATGACTAACTCGAATCAGGCTCAGCTGGAACGCGCCCTGCCCGCCATCCGCCTCCTCCAGAAGCGCGCGGCGGATCTCGAGGCCCGCTTCCACGAGCCGATCGCGGTCGTGTCGATGGCGTGCCGACTGCCGGGCGGCATCGACACACCCGAGGGTTTCTGGCAGCTGCTGGCAGAGGGGCGGGACGTCGTCGGGGAGTCTCCGTCGCACTGGGACGGCCTGGACTACTACGACCCCGATCCCCAAGCCGTGGGCAAGAGCTACGCCCGCGAGGGCGGATTCCTCACCGGTGTCGAGGACTTCGACGCCGCTTTCTTCGGCATCAGCCCGCGCGAGGCCCAGTCCATGGACCCGCAGCAGCGCCTGGTCCTTGAAGCGTCGTGGGAGGCGCTGGAGCGCGCCGGCATCCGCCCCGGCACACTCACCGGCAGCCGCACCGGCGTCTACCTCGGCACGATGAGCACCGACTACGGCAACCACCAGGGCCACGACCTCGACGCCCTCGACGGCTACGTGAAGACCGGCAACGCGAGCAGCGTGGTGTCGGGACGCGTGTCCTACGCGCTGGGCCTGCAGGGCCCCGCCGTCACCATCGACACCGCCTGCTCCTCGTCCCTCGTCGCCCTGCACCTGGCGGCCACCGCACTGCGGCAGGGCGAGTGCGACCTCGCCCTCGCCGGCGGCGTGACCGTCATGTCGACCCCCTCGCTCCTCGTGGAGTTCAGCCGCCTCAAGGGCATGGCCCCCGACGGGCGCTGCAAGAGCTTCTCCGCCTCGGCGGACGGCGTCGGCTGGGCAGAGGGATGCGGCGTCGTACTCCTGAAGCGGCTGTCGGCCGCCGAACGGGACGGCGACCGTGTCCTGGCCGTGATCCGCGGCTCCGCGGTCAACCAGGACGGCCGCAGCCAGGGCCTGACCGCCCCCAACGGGCCCTCCCAGCAGCGCGTGATCCAGGACGCCCTGGCCGCCGCCCGCCTCACCCCCGCCGACATCGACGCGATCGAGGCACACGGCACCGGCACCTCGCTGGGCGACCCGATCGAGGCCGGCGCTCTCGCCGAAGTCTTCGGCGAGCACCCCGTGTTCCTCGGATCGTCGAAGTCGAACCTCGGGCATGCGCAGGCCGCCGCCGGCGTGATCGGCGTGATGAAGATGGTCCTCGCCCTCCAGCACGAGACGCTGCCCCGCACCCTGCACGCCGACGAGCCGAGCCCCCACGTCGAGTGGGACGACAGCGGCCTTGTCCTGCTCCAGCAGCCGCAGCCCTGGAACACGGGCGAGCGGACCCGGCGGGCGGGTGTGTCGTCGTTCGGGTTGAGCGGGACGAATGCGCATGTGGTGTTGGAGGAGGCTCCGGCGGTGGTGCCGGTGGAGTCTTCGCAGGAGGTGAGCGGGCTGCC
>NZ_JBSGZJ010000237.1:0-10759 GCF_053610925.1 Streptomyces sp. NPDC054847
GACCTGGCCGCCGGCTCCGAAGCCGGCAACGACGACGACGCCAACGTCCGCCACGCGAACGGCGCGCTGCGCATCCGCGACACCACGCTCCCGTCCGCCTCGGCCGGCACGGGGCGCGGCCAGGGCTCCGCCGTACTGCCGGTGCACCGCCTGGAGACCGGGGCCAACCGCGTCGCCGCCGAGGTCAGGGCGGAGCTGCCGCCGGGAGCGGCGGTGGAGGTCGACATCCGCGGCCGCGACCGCAACGGCCCCTGGACCGAGTGGCGCGAGGCCCTCGCCGGCGTGCCGGCCGAACTGCCCCGCACCGTCACGGAGGTCCAGGCACGGCTGGTCCTCCAGGGCGGCACGAACCGGTCCGGCCCCGCCGTGAGCTCGCTGCGGCTCACCGCCGACAGGGTGAGCGTGGCCGCTCCCCGCCCCGCCTCGGCCGAACCGTTCACCGCCCGCGTCTACGCCACCCGCGAGGGGCTGGTCGGCGGGACCACCGCCAACGGGCATGTGATCAGGCCGAACGACCACTTCGTCGCCCTGCCCTCGCGGCGGGGCCTGTCCCCCAAGGGCAGCGCCGAGTACTCGGTACGGGTCTGCGGGCCGGCCCGCTGCGAGACGGCGCCGGTCTGGGACGTCGGCCCGTGGAACACCCGCGACGACCACTGGAACCCGTCCTCGGTACGGGAGACCTTCAAGGACCTGCCCCAGGGGATGCCCGAGGCCCAGGCGGCCTACGAGCACGGCTACAACGGCGGTCTCGACGGCTTCGGCCGCCGGGTCCTCAACCCGGCCGGCATCGACCTGGCGGACGGCACCTTCTACAACGTCGGCCTGAACGACAACGGCTGGGTGACCGTCACCTACCTGTGGACCGGCGACGGCACCACCACCAAGTCCTTCCCGACCTGGGGAACGGACGTCAGCATCCGGCAGTCGGCCACCACCGCGTCCACCCGCGTCACGACGCTCCCCGGCCCGACGACGGTACGGGTCCGCTGCCAGGTGCGCGGCCAGCTGGTGCAGACCGACGGCTACAGCAACGACGCCTGGTCCTACCTGCCCGACTACGGCGGCTACATCTCCAACATCTACATCGACGTCGCGGACTCCTGGCTCCCTGGCGTCCCCACCTGCTGACGGGTCCCCGCCGCGGACGCCCGCTCTCCGCGGAGTCCGCCGGACGGATGCGCCGAGCGGCCGAACGGTGATGCCCGGGGCCACGGGCCCCGGGCATCACCTTTACGCGCCGTCCTGTCAGTCGAACATACCGGCGTACGGGTCGGGTTCACCCGTCCACGGGTCCAGGCCCTGCTTCAACAGGCGGTCGTACTCGCGCCGGTTCAGGAACTTCACCGGGTGTCTGCCCCACAGGGCGAGACCGCCCAGGGGGCATTCGTCGAACTCCGCACGCAGCACGCGCACGAGGAACTCCGCCATGGTGCAGTCGAACCGGCGCCACAGCGCGTCGTCCCGGTTGTACACCAGGACGGGCCACGCTCCGGGGTCGTCCCCCGAGGCGTCCCAGCACAGGATGTCCGCGCTCGCGTCCACGCCCCAGGCGATCAGCTCGGGCTCCGCGTCCGCCGGTCCCGGCGGATGCGGCGGGCCGGCCCAGGCGTGCCGGGCGTTCGCCGTCTCCTGGAGCATCTCGTCGGACTCGGGCTCCGCGCCCTTGGCCTCCGGTTTCAGGACGCTGAGGTAGTTCCCCATCGTGCCGGCCCCGTACAGCTCGATGAACTGCCGATAGTCGGCGGGCAGGTCCTTGCCCCACGACTGCGCCATCCGGACCCAGTCGACCCGTGTGTCGCTGTCGGCGGTGGGAGGCACGAGCTGCCGGAGCACCTCCAGTCCGCCCATGTCAGTCACCTCTTCTCTGCCGGCTCCGGCGCGTCACGACATCGGCCCGGTGGGAACCGGCGATCCCGTTCTCGGATCGTTGAACGTCCCGAGGTTCTGCCCGGTTTTCAGGGTGTTGGGTATGAAGGTGTTGATCTGGAGCCCCATGGACCCGTCAGGGTTGGTGCCGTAGGCGCTGATACGGAACCCGGTGGGCACCGTGCGGCTGCCACTGTACTCGGGCGTCACCGTGTAGAGGACGTGCTGACCGCCCTCCACCGCGGCCCTGACCTGGCCCTCGTAGGTGCTCATGTTGTTGGCTCCCTGCGTCGACCCCTCCTGTGCGGCGTTCGCCCCCCGGGAGCAGGTGGCGAGGTTCTTCAGATCGGTGCCCGACCCGCTGAGCTGCTTGCCGAGGAGGTGGCAGGCGTTGATGTTCTTCGACGGGTCGAGCTTGAAGTGGCCGGCGGCCCGCTGCGCCCAGTTGTATCCCGGGGGCGTGACCGTCGACGGGTCGGTCTTGGACCCTTCGTGGGACTGGAGGTAGTCGTCGGTGAGGCAGGCCGTCACACCCGTGGCCCGGTTGCCGTTGCTCGCGTCCAGGTCCCCGTGCTGGACCCAGCCGTCGCCGCAGTCGACCCGCTTCTTCTCCGGCTCGGGCGCCGGAGCGCGCGGTCCCTTGGGCTCGGGCTTGGGCGCCTCGTCCTCCGCCTCGTCCGCGTTCTCCTTGACCTCGTTCACCACGTGCTCGACGGTCGCGGCCACCGCCACGGCCGCCACGACCACGATGGTGGCTTCGACGAGCGCGGTCACCGCGGGCACGGCGAGGACGGCCAGGAAGAAGAAGTGGCCGTCGAGTTCGACGTTGGAGATGGGGTTTCCGCCGGTGAAGGCGTAGCGGTTGCCGGTGAAGGGATCGGTACCGAGCCCCATGTCGGCGAGGGCGCCGTTGTACATGTCCCGGGTGGTGAAGCGGTTCAGACCCGGGTCGTAGTCGCGGAAGCCCATGTCGTAGGTGCCGGACTGGGCGTCCCAGCGCTTGGCGTTGTAGCGGTAGGAGTTGTACTCCTCCTTGGTGGGGTCGACCGGGTCGGGCTTGTCGATGCCGGTGAACTCCGACTCGTCGTTGGAGCCGTAGGCGGTGTAGCCGTAGGTGGCCTTCGTGTTCCCGCTGTCGTCGGTCAGCGTCTCGACGTCGGTGTGGCTGTTGTAACCGTAGGTGCCGTCCTCCGTCGTCCCGTCGTCGTTGTGCTTGATCTGGGAGAGACGCTGTCCCCACGGGCTGTACTGGTACGACTTGGTGAGCTTGCCGGCGACCTCCTCGGTCAGCACCTCCTGGGACAGACCCAGGTAGTGGTAGTCCGTGGTCTTGCCGTCGGCGGTTCTGGATGTGGTGCGGTCCAGCGGGTCGAAGGTGTACGTGGTCGACTTCATCCGGCCGTCGGCGCCCATCTGCTGGGACTCGACGACGTGGTCGAAGCCGTCGTACACGCTCCGCGACACGATCCGGCCGTCCTTGGTGACGGACTCCTGCCGGCCGAAGGGGTCGTAGTTGAAGGAGGACGTCGCTCCCGCCGTGGTGGAGGTGAGCAGCCGGTTGCGGTCGTAGCCGAACGTGGTGGTCGTGTCCTGGACCGTCTGGCTGATCACGTTGGCGTTGTTGTCGTGGACGTAGGTCTCCGTGGCGGCACCGTTGCCCGTCTTGACCGATCCGGCGATCCGGTCGACCGGGTCGTAGGTGTATTCGGTGGTGGAGGAGAGGTACGCCGAGTGGTTGTCGGCGTTCATCTTCTTCACCACGTCCCGCGCCCTGTTGCCATTGGCGTCGTAGCCGTAGGTGTGCGAGGCGACCAGCGTGCCGTCGGCCTTCTTCTCCGTGGTGCTCTCGATGGCGCCGTCGAGGAAGTAGGTGGTGTCCACGGTGTTGCCGTTGTCCTTGACCTCGCGCTGCGCCTGCCCGCGGTCGGTGTAGGTGTACGAGGTCACCTTCGGCGAGGTGTCGGTGGGCGAGGTGCCCACCGAGACGGTCTTCACCAGGTCCCGGAGGTCGTAGGTGTACCGGGAGAACTGCTCGGGATGGGTGACGGTCTCCGGCTGGCCGTTGGCGTCGTACGTGTAGGAGGTGGTCTTCTTCTCCTGGCCGGCCAGCGCCTCGGTGATCTTCTGGACCTCGTTCAGCTCGGTGTAGCCGATCGTGTAGGCGTCCACCTTCGCGCCGGACGACAGGTCGTCGATCGAGGACAGGTTGCCGTTGAGGTCGTAGGCGTAGCGGAAGGTGTGCTTCTCCGCGTCGCTGTCGCCGGAGTTGTCACGCACCAGCTTGACGCCGTCGGCCACGACCGTGCCGCCGCCGTTCTGGAACAGCTCCAGCCTGGCCTGGTTGCCCTGCTTGAAGTCGTACCTGCCCAGACTGACCCACGTGCCGGCGCCGCTGGACTGGTCCACCTCCTTGTCCGTGGTCCCCGAGGCGTGGGTGACCGTGTACTTGGCGGTCTTCGCTGCGCCGGAGACCTGCGGGAACTTGACGTACGCGGTGTACGCGCCGTCCTTCGGGATGTTCAGCGTCCAGGTGAAGGCGTCCGTCCCCGTTCCGGCGGCATGGACCTGATGGTCGTAGCCCTGCTGTCCGGCGAGACTTCCCTTGGTCCAGGTGCCGGTCGAAGCCGTGTTCTGGACATCTGAGTTGTCGACCAGCGGGACCGCGCTGCCGACCGGCACACCGTCGTCCGTCTTCTCCTTGAGCATGCCGTTCGGGTAGTACGTCCAGCCCATGCTGCGGCTGGCGGAGCCGCCCGCCGAGGTCAGCGTCCTCGAGGTCTGCTGGCCCAGGTCGTTGTAGTCGTAGGTGGTGACGATGTCCCACGGGTCGGTGGACGCCTTGGCCCAGCCGTTGTCGAAGTAGGTGAACGTGGTGTCGTTGCGGACGCTCTGGCCGTCGGACGGAGGCAGCGAGGTCTTCGCGACCCGGCCGACCTCGTCGTAGAACGTCTGGGTGTAGATGTTCGGGCTGTTGTAGCGGTCGTCCGCCGGGTCGTACGGCTGAAACTGCTTCACCGGCCGGTTCAGCGCGTCGTACTCGGTCCGGGCGGCGAAGTCGTCCGGATCGGCGGTCTCCACGCCGCGCGGGGTGACGACGCGGGTGGTGTTGCCGGCCTGGTCGTACTCGTAACGGGTCGTCCGGTACGTGATGTCACCGTCGGTGCCCTTGTGCGGGGCCTTGACCTCGGTCTGCTTGCCCCGTTCGTCGTAGCTGACGTGGGTCGTGTTGCCCGCGGTGTCCGTGGTGGACACGACGAGCGAGTCCTTGTCGTACGCCCGCGAGGTGGTCTTGCCGAGCGCGTCGGTGACCGTGACGACCCGGTGGTTGAGGTCGTAGGCGTTCCTGGCCGAGTAGTCGGTGGTGTCGGCGGTCGCGTTCTTCTTCGGGTCGATGACCGTGACGAGGTTGCCGACGTTGTCGTACTCGTAGGAGATCCGCTCGCCCTCCGCGTTGACCACGGATGCCAGCTGGTAGAGCTCGTCGTAGTGGTTGGTGGTGGTGAAGTCGGCCGGGTCCGCGGCGGTCGCGGTGCCCTTGGGCTCCGTGGTCGTCCTCAGATGACCGGTCCGGTCGTAGGTGTACTGCGTCCTGCGCTCGGGAGCCGTCGCCGAGTCCTTCGGCGCGGTCGCGGAGACCATCTGGTCCGCGGCGTCGTACACCGCCGTGGACACCGCCCCGTTGGGCGCCGTCGCCGTGGTGACGTTGTCGTTGGCGTCGTACGCGGGCGCGGGGGTGGTGATCAGGTCACCCGCGGCCTGGTCCTTGGGCACGGTGGCGACCAGCGGACGTCCGTAGGTGTCGTAGGTCTGGGTGGTCTTCTTGCCCAGCGCGTCGGTGACCTGGGTGACCTGCCCGCGCTCGTCGTAGACGTACGAGGTGGTGCTGCCCAGCGCGTCGGTGATCTTCGCCGGGTAGCCGGTGGGGCCGAAGTCGGTGTTGACCGTCGGGTTGCCGTTGGCGTCGGTCACCCTCGCGAGCAGGCCGTGGGAGTCGTAGCCGTAGCGGGTGGTGTAGTCGCCCGTCTCCGGCGACGCGACGCCCTTGGGGTCGGTGACGGCCGTCAGATTGCCGAAGCTGTCGTAGCCGAACTGCCAGGTGCGGCCCTGCGGGGAGGTCTTGCGGTGGATGTCGGCCGAATAGCCGTCCAGCCGCGTCCGGTATTCGTACTTCTGCGCGTTGGGCGGGTACACGCCCGGAGCGCAGTCGCTCTGTGCCGGGACGCCCGCCTTGTTGTGTTCGGCGTCACGCTTCCACAGCGGGTAGCCGGTGCTCCGGTCGTAGCAGTACGCGGTTTTGGCGCCGTTGGCCTCCTCGAGGAGGGTGACGTTGTTGTCCGCGTCCCACACCAGCTCTGTCGTCTGCGCCTTGGCGTTGGTGGTCTGCACCGGGCGGCCGAAGTCGTCGGTCACGTAGACGCTCGCGTGGTTCTCCGCGTCGGTGATCGTCGTCCTGGTGAACTCGGCGTTGGACGCGTCCTGCGCGTACGCGAAGGCGGTGTTGCCGCCGAGGCGGTCGGTGATGGTCTGCGTCCACCAGTGGTACTTCGGGTCGTCACCCTCCTTCGGGTAGTAGTACGCGAGGCCGGTGCCGTTGCCGCGCGGATCGGTGACGTCGACCAGCTTGACGTTCTTGTTGCCCTGGGTGGCGTCGTAGGTGAACGTGAACACCTTCGGCTGGGAGGAGCCCGCGCCGTCGGTGAGCTTGGTGAGCAGCCCCTTGTCGGAGTACTCGAAGAGCAGCTTGCGCCCCGAGATGTCGGTCATCGACCGGACGTGGTCGACGATCTTCGGCGAGGAGGTGTCGCTCTTGGTGAAGTAGTCGACGGTGAGGGACCGCCGGCCGGCCGGGTCGGTGATGTAGGTGAGGAACTTGGTCGGCTTGTTGTTGGACTTGCGCTCCTCGTACGTGAACGTCTGCGTGTTGCCGTTCTTGTCGACGGCCGACGTCATGTAGCCGTCGCAGCCGAACAGGAAGCGCGTGCCGTCGGGCCGGGTCAGCGTCCAGGCGTCGGGAACGGGGTCCTTGGCAGGGGTGCAGTCCAGGCCCGGCTTCGGCGTGATCCTGTAGTGCACGCCCGCCGGGGCCTTCCACGAGCCGTCGTCCTGCTTGCGGAAGACGTGAGTCGTGCCGTCACCGTCCGGCAGACGGATCTCCCTCGGGCCGGGGTTGGGATGGAAGTCCAGCGGCGCACCGAGCCGGATCGGGCCGGCCACCTGCCCCGACCAGCCGTGGCCGAGGACGGTGTCGGAGGTGTCCAGGGAGTTGTACGCGAAGCGGGCGAAGGTGTTGAGCCCGCGGCCCGGGTTGGAGAACGCGTTGTAGGACCAGACGCTGTTGCCGGCGGCCGTGTTGTTCATCAGCGTCGAACCGGCACCGGTGTTCTTGCCCGTGTAGGAGTAGAACTTCTCCAGGCCGAGCTGGTCGGAGGTCGGGTCCTCGACCGCCACGTTCTGCTTCAGGCCGGGGATCCCGGCGGTGCCGGAGGCCCAGGTGCCGGCCGTCCTGTCGAGGACGTCCCAGGTCAGCGCGTAGTCGGTGCGCTTGTTGCCCGAGTCGGAGTTGATCGGGGTGGCGACCTGCGCCTGGAGGGTGACCGAGTCGCCCGGCGCGACGTCGTGGGGCAGAGCGGTGTGGATCTGGTTACCGCCGTTGGTGACGTCCGTGCCGTCGGGGAGGGCCCACCGGTAGGTGAGGACCTGGTCGGCCGCCTTCCAGGTCGCGGTGGTGGTGTTGGTGAGGGTGAAGTCCACCGTGTAGGTGGTGTTCGGGGTCATCCGGGCCGGCGTCTGCGGCGCGTAGTACGTCGACTCGGTGGTCGAGTCGATGTAGGTGACCACGAACTTGGGCCGCAGCCGCTGCTCGGCACCCTCGGAGGACAGGAACAGCGTCCGCTCCTGGGCGACGGTCTCGTCGGCCGTCTTGATGACCACACCCTTCTGGGAGGAGGGATCGGCCACCCAGGACTGCGCGAGCGAGGTGACGTTCCAGTCGTGCCGTGAGGGGTCGTTGCTGATCGCTCCCGTGTCGGCGACCGGGGCGCCGAAGTCGCCGCCCGGAGAGGTCCAGCCGGTGGTGGCATCGGCCTTCGCCCATGTCGCCGACTCGTCGAAGTGGCGGGTCAGCGGCCGCAGCTCGTAGATCACGCCAGGGGCGCTCTGCGTGGTCTGGGTGCCCCAGAGCCGGACGTTGGCGTCCAGGACCCTCGCGGTGGCGGGGATGCCGAGCGCCGGGAACCTCAGCAGGGCGCGGGTGTTCCCGTAGGTGCCCGAGTTGTTGCCGACGGTTATCCAGCTCTGCGGGCCGCCGTCCTCGATGGTGTCGTGGGCGGCCGTGGGCCTGGCCGACGACAGGGTGGTGTCCTCTGCGGCGGTCAGCACTTTGGTGATCCGTCCGGCCTTCGGCAGCCGCACCAGCTGCGTCGGCGCGCCGACCACCTGCCCGTCCTTCGTCCTGACCGCGACCATGTAGTAGTACGCGCGGCCGAAGGGATCCGCGTCGTCGGCCCGGGTCGGCACCGCCGTCGTGTCGGTGAACGCCGTCGTGCCGGGCGCGACGGGCGAGACCAGCGTGGAGGCGGACGGGGTGAAGGTCTGGTTGACCGAACGGTGGACCTGGTACTCGACGATGTCGTCACCGGTGGCGACCGGGTCCGGGTCCTGGTACGCGGACCAGTTCAGCTCGGCGCCGGTGGCCCGGATCGTGGTGGGCGCGGCGAGATCCACACCCTGGCGGCCGAAGGTCAGCACCAGCCGCGGGTAGTTGACCGTTTCGCCCATGTAGGCGTACTCACTGCCCTCGTAACGGGGGCCGCCCTTCGGGCCGTCGGCGCTCTCGTCGCCGGCCTTGACGACGAAGCCGTGGTTGGCGTTCGTGCCGTCCACCCAGGACTGGACCGTCCTGGTCACCGGGAACGAGTGCCAGGTGTTCAGCTCGCCCGGCTTCTTGGTGACGACGCCGCCCTTGGTGAAGCGGACGGCGTCCGCGATCACCGCCGTCGAGGCCGACGCGGGTCCGTCACCGAGGACGACCTTGCCGAGGGTTCCGGCCTTGAAGCGGTGGGAGCCCAGCGTCTTCCACTCGCCGCCGCTGCCCGCCTGCTGGTCGACCGTGTAGGTCCTGCTGCCACCCTCGTAGGTGACGGTGTACGGGGCCGCGGTGGCACGGTCGGAGGCGGGCACGTAGTGCGCCTCGACCTGGTAGTCGCCGTCCTCCGGAAGGCTCGGCTGCCAGGTGTAACTTCCGCCCGCGACCGAGTCCTTGTTGTAGAGGTAGTCCTTGTTCACCGCGTACTGGGTGTACGCCGTGTTCCCGGAGGCGGGCCAGGCGCCCGAGGCCGCGGTGCGGCCGGCGTCGCCGTCGTCCACCACGACCGCGGTGCCCGACAGTTCACCGGTGATGCCGCTCGCGCTGTTCCACGTCGCCGACGACTCGTTCCACTCCTGCGTGGCCCGGTGCGCCTCGAGCCGCACTTCGTCGTCGTTGGTGGTGTGTGTCTGGTCGTAGTACAGCCGCAGATCGGCCGAGTCGACCTTCGTGCCGGAGGGGATCCCGGTCAGCGGGAACTTCAGCAGCGCCCGTGAGCTACCGGTGCTGGTGTTTCCGACCGACAGGCGCCAGTTCTCGTCGTAGTTCGACGTGGGGCCGTCCGAGGAGATCATCACGTCCTGCGCCGTGGACGGCGTGGGGGCGATGACGATCGTCGGATCGACCGTGACCGGATACTGTCGGTTCGCCGCGGCCAGCCACTCGGCATCCGGGGTGAGGGTGAGCTTCCAGCCCTTGCCTGCTCTGGTCAGTTTCTGCTCGACGGCCGTGCTGTAGCCGGTGCCGTAGGGGGAGCCGGCGTCCTTCTTCGCGTCCGTCATGAACGCCGCCGGAATCATCAGCACCGGGTCGGCGCCTTCGCCGTAGAACCGGACCGAACCGTCCTTGGCGGCCTTCGGCGTCAGCCCGCCCGCGTCGAGGGTGAAGGTGAACGACAGCGGCCCCTGCGGCCGTCGGTCCAGGACGATGTTCTCCTTCACCCGGCCCGGTCCCACCTCGTAGGACAGGTCGGCACCGGCGACCGCGTCCTTGTAGGTCACCGTGTTGCCCTTGGCCACGGGGGTGAGCCCCTTCGCGCCCGCCAGGCCCAGGGTCACCGCGTGCCCGTCCCCCGACTCGAACCGCAGCAGCCGGTCCGCGTCGGATCCGAACCACGTGCGTCCGCTGTTGGTGGTGTTGGCGAAGTCGAAGCCCTTGTCGTCGGAGGGACGGACCGTCGGGTCGATGTCCTTCCACGACTTCCCCGACCGGTACGACGTCGGCACCGCCGACACCTCGGCCTGCACCCGGCCGTCGGACAGCTTCCAGAAGCGTTCGTTGGCCGTGCGCCTGCCGGCCAGTTCCGCGACACGCTTCGCCTTCGGAGCCGCCTTGCCCTTCGGCAGTTCCTCCCGGCTCGGGAGCGTCGGGGTCCCCCCGGTCTCCGGCTCCTGCGGCCCGTTCTCCTCGTCGTCCGAGAACCAGCCGGCGACGGCGTCCATGAGCCCTTCGCCGTCATTGTCCGGAACCGGAGCCGCATAGGCGACTTGTGGCAGCATGGTGGTGGCGACCGCTGAAACGACAAGGCAGGCTAAAGCCCGCCCGAGTCTCACTTTCACGCCGTTCCCTCCCTCTGCGCCTGTCGCGAGCACGCGAAAAGGCGCACCGGCACGCCGGCGCGGCGACTCCGCCACCGGTCGCGTGGAGCTCGGCCGGACCGGCGTACACATGCATGCCGAACAGGGCCGCCCTCCCCCGACCACGGGCAGAACGGCTCCACTCCACAGCGCTCCGATCACGGCGGAGGCTTTCTAATCAAAGAGCCGATGCCGCGTCAACTACCTTCATATAAGGGCTATTTGGGTCCGG
>NZ_JBSGZJ010000238.1:0-10758 GCF_053610925.1 Streptomyces sp. NPDC054847
CACCCGGCCCGGCACCCCCCGGCCGACCGACGCGCAACTCCGGCGCCAGCTCGACGCCTTCGCCGGCGAGGTACGCGCCGCGGAACAACGCGCACGGGCCGCCGCGGCGAACTGCGCTGCGGCAGTACGGCAGTTGGCACTGGCCGCGGACGGCGTCGACCGGATGACGACGGTCGCCCTGCCGGCCGCGGTGGCGCATCTGCGCACCGGCGCGTCGGCAGACACGGTGATGGCGGGCCTGGACCGGCCCGCGGACTCCCGGCTGCGGGTGCTGCTCGAGACGACCGTGCGGGAGCTGGCGCTCAGCGAGCGACGCGCCGCGGCCGCCCAGGGCGCGAGCGCGAAGGCCCTCAGCCGGGTGCAGGCGAAGGCCGTGACCATGCTCGCGGATCTCCGTGAGATGCAGGACCGGCACGGCGAGGAGGTCTTCGGCGACCTGCTGAAGCTCGACCACAACGCCTCCCAGCTCGGCCTGATGACCGACCGGCTGGCGCTCCTCATGGGCGGCCGGGCCAGCCGCGCCTGGAACAGGCCGATCCCCATGGAATCCGTCCTGCGCGGCGCGGTCGGGCGCATCGCCGCGTTCCAGCGGGTGCGGCTGCACTCCTCCAGCACGGCCGCCGTCGCCGGTTTCGCCGCCGAGGGCGTGATGCACCTGCTCGCCGAACTGATGGACAACGCGGCGAACTTCTCCCCGCCGGTCGACGAGGTCCACGTCTATGTCGAGGAGCGGACGGCGGGCCTGGTCGTCACCATCGAGGACAGCGGCCTGAGGATGTCGGACGCGGCGATGCGGCGGGCCGAGGAAGCGGTGTCCGGCAGGATCACCGACCTCGCCACACTTCAGGGCACCCGGCTCGGGCTGGCCGTGGTCGGCAGGCTGGCCGTGAAATACCGCATGAGCGTCAGCTTCCGGCCGTCGTCGCGCGGCGGTACGGGTGTGGTGGTGCTGCTGCCGCCGCAGCTGCTCGCGCAGCCGCGCAGCGGCCTGCCGGAGGAGGCGGCGACCGGGCACGTGACCCCGGCCCACGGCATCACGGTCCCCCTGCCCGACGCCCCCACGACATCCGGGGCAGGCACGACGGGAACGGCTTCGTGGGACAGCGCGGCGGCGACCCCCGCAGGCGGGGAGGGCACCGTCGGAACGACCTCCTGGGACAGCACCGCAGCAGCCACCACGTCCGGGCCGGGCACGGTCGATACGTGGCAGGCCACGGCATCGACCCTCGCGACCGAGCCCGAGACCACCGGAGCGACCACCTGGGACAGCACGGCAACGACCACAACACCCGGGTCGGACACGGTCGGATCGACTTCCTGGGACAGCACGGCAGCGACCACAGCAACCGAGCCCGACACCACCGCAACAAGCTCCTGGGACGGCACCGCAGCAACCACAACAGCCGGGACCGGCACGGCCGGAGCGACCCCGTGGGAGGGCACGGCCGGGATCACGTCGGCTGGGGGTGAGGGCGGCGGCAGCGTGCCCGTCCCGCCGCAGGGTGTGCGGCGGGTGGCGACGCCCGGCGGGCTGCCGGTGCGGCCGGCGGGCCGCACGATGGCGGTGGCGGACCGCGGCCGCGACCCCGGCGCGGGTCTGTCGGAGGGCTACGCCGGGACCGGCCGTGACGCGGGCACGCAGTTCGACGCGTTCCACCGCTCCCGCCGTCCCGGGAACTCCGGGTCCCCCAACGCGGAAACGGGCCTGTCGTTCCCGCCCGGGCCGCCCACGCACACGGACCCGCACGGCGGTCCCCCCGAAGAGACGTCCGGCCCGTAGCGCCGCCGCAGCGGCGCCGTCCGTACCCGTCCCGTACACCGGAACACCGGAACCGACAGGAGGCACAGGCCGACACCCGGTCCTCACCGGACGCCCGGCCCACCCCGATCATGCAGACCACCGACACCAGTCTCACCTGGCTCCTGGAAGGCCTGCTGGAGCGCACACCCGGCACCCGGCACGCCCTCGTACTTTCGCGCGACGGGCTGAAGCTCTGCTGGACCAGGCATCTCACCCGTGACCAGGCCGATCAGCTGGCCGCGATCTGCTCCGGCATCCAGGCCCTCGCCCAGGGCGCGTCGATCGAGTTCGGCAGCGGCACCGGCGGTGTCCGGCACTCGATGACCGAGTTCCACGGCGGCCTGCTGTTCATCGTCGAGGCGGGCGCCGGCGCGCACCTCGCGGTCGTCGCGGCGGACGGCGCCGACCCGGGCATGGTCGGCCACCGGATGACCGAGCTGGTCGAACAGATCGGCGACCGTCTGCGGGCGGCGCCGCGGCTGCCGGCCCAGGACAGTCCCCGCTCATGACCCGGCGTCCCGTCGACATCGGTGAACCGGACCGGCTCTACACCGTCACCGGCGGACGCAGCCGTGCCGACGACGACTCGTTCGACCTGGTCACGTTGATCGTCGGCGAATGCGAACCGTCCCCCGGCATGCAGTCGGAGCACGTACGGATCCTCGAACTGTGCCGCGCACCCACGGCGGTCGTGGAGGTCTCGGCCGCGCTGCGGCTGCCCGTGACGGTCGTCCGGATCCTCCTGGGCGACCTGCTGGTCACGGGCCGCGTCACCGCCCGCCATCCGCCGGTCGACCGCTTCCGCGCCTCGCTGCCCGACTCCGACCTCTTGAAGGAGGTGCTCGATGGACTCCGCAACCTCTGAGCTTCCCGGCCTGACGCCGTTGGGCAGGGATTCGGAGAGCGGCCTCAAGATCGTGGTCCTGGGCGGCTTCGGTGTCGGCAAGACGACGCTCGTCCGGTCCGTGAGCGAGATCCGCCCGCTGAACACGGAGGAGGTGATGACGCAGGCCGGCGTCGGCATCGACGAGACCGCGGGAGTGCCGACGAAGAAGACGACCACCACCGTGGCCTTCGACTTCGGCCGGATCAGCCTCAACGACCGCATGGTCCTCTATCTGTTCGGCGCACCCGGGCAGGAACGCTTCTGGTTCCTGTGGGACCGGCTGTTCGCCGGCACGCTCGGCGCGGTCGTCCTCGTCGACACCCGGCGCATGAGCGACTCCTGGTACGCCATCGACCGGCTCGAGCACCGCGGTACTCCGTTCGTCGTGGCCGTCAACCGGTTCGACGACGACCCGTCCGCCTACTCCCTGACCGAGATCCGCCAGGCCCTGGCGCTCGACCCGCACGTCCCGCTGGTCGAGTGCGACGCGCGGATCCGCTCCTCCGGCAAGCACGTCCTGCTCAGCCTCGCCGACCACCTCCATGAACTGGCCACGGCCCGGGAGACGACACCATGAACGACCCCATCGGCACCACGGCACACGCGCCGCACCCGCCCGGCTGCCCCGCCCACGAGGAGGCGGTCCGGCTCCGCGGCCACGCGTTCCAGCAGGACCCGGCGGAGCTGTACCGCTCCCTGCGCGGCCGGTACGGCTCCGTCGCGCCGGTCCTGCTGGAGGGGGACGTTCCGGTGTGGCTGGTCCTCGGCTACAGCGAGGTCACGTACGTCACCTCCCACGACGAGCTCTTCGCCCGCGACTCACGGCGCTGGAACCAGTGGGGGGCCGTTCCGGCCGACTGGCCGCTGCTGCCGTTCGTAGGGCATCAGCCGTCCGTGCTCTTCACCGAGGGAACGGAGCACCAGCGGCGCGCCGGGGTCGTCACGGAAGCGCTGGAGGCCGTCGACCAGTTCGAACTGGCCCAGTGGTGCCGCGAGATCGCCGAACTGCTCATCAACGCGTTCGCCGGCAGTGGCCAGGCGGACCTGACGACGGCCTACGCGCATGCCCTTCCGATGCGCGCCGCCGTGCGGATGTGCGGGATGCCGGCCCACGGGGCGGACACCGAAGGCCTGATACAGGACCTGCGGATCTCGTTGGACGCGGCGGAGAACGACGATCCGGTCGCCGCGTACGTCCGCGTCCAGGAACGCATCCAGCGGCTGGTGGAGGACAAGCGCCGCGCGCCCGGGCCCGACGTCACCTCCCGGATGCTGGCGCACCCGGCCGCCCTGACGGACGAGGAGGCCGTACAGGACCTGGTCGTGGTCCTCGCCGCGGCCCAGCAGCCGACGGCCGGCTGGATCTGCAACACGCTTCGGCTGCTGCTGACCGACGATCGCTTCGCGCTGAACGTGTCGGGTGGCCGGCTCAGCGTGGGCCAGGCGCTCAACGAGGTGCTGTGGCTGGACACCCCGACGCAGAACGTCATCGGTCGCTGGGCGGTGCGCGACACCACGCTCGGCGGCCGCCGGATCCGGGCCGGGGACTGCCTGGTGCTGGGGCTCGCGGCCGCCAACACCGATCCCCGGATCTGGCCGGAGGAGCACATCGGCGCCGAGAACTCGGCGCACCTGTCCTTCGGCCACGGCGCGCATCGGTGCCCCTATCCGGCACCGATGCTCGCCGATGTGATCGCCCGTACCGCGGTGGAGACGCTGCTGGAGCGGCTGCCGGACGTGGTCCTCGCCGTGGAGCCGGACGAACTGGCCTGGCGGCCGTCGGTCTGGATGCGGGGACTTGCCTCGTTGCCGGTGAGATTCACACCGGTCGTGGCCCTCGGGGAGTACGGGAGCGGGAATCAGCGGTAGAGGAGCGGTCCCCGCCGACCTGCGGCGGCCCGCTTCCCGTTCGGCTCACCGCGCCCCTGGAGGAGCGGCAGCGGCGCGGGGCCGGAGATCCAGCCACGGCCGGCGACCCGGTCCGGTCGGGTGCGTGCCCGTGACGCCCATGACCACCGAGTAGAGGCTGGTCTCCGCGGCGATGAAGAGACGGTTGCGCTTGGCTCCGCCCCAGGCGATGTTGGCGACCGCCTCGGGGACGTCGAGCCGCCCGATCAGCGTGCCGTCGGGGTCGTAGCAGTGCACTCCGTCGTCCATCGCCGCGGCCCAGAGCCGGCCAGCGTCGTCGAAGCGGAGGTTGTCGAAGCGGGCGTTCCGCCGGGCCCCCGCCTCGGCGAAGATCTCGCCGTCCGACAGGGTGCCGTCCTCGCGTACGTCGAAGACCCGGATGCAGCCTGCCCGGGTGTCGGAGACGAAGAGCTGCCGCTCGTCGGCCGAGAAGACGAGACCGTTCGGGGCGCCGAAGCAGTCGGCGGCCAGCCGCACTTCGCCGGAATCGGGATCGACGCGGTAGACGTTGTTGGAGCCGATCTCGCTCTCGGCGCGATGGCCCTCGTAGTCGCTGGTGATACCGAAGTCCGGGTCGGAGAACCAGATCGACCCATCGGACTTCACCGCCGCGTCGTTCGGGCTGTTCAGGCGCTTCCCCTGCCAGCGGTCGGCCAGCACCGTGACGGTGCCGTCGTGCTCGGTCCGCGTCACCCGGCGGTTGCCCTGCTCACAGGTGACCAGCCGGCCCTGCCGGTCGAGGGTGTTGCCGTTGGTGTGCCCTGCGGTGCGGCGGAAGACGCTGACGGCGCCCGTCTCCTCGTCCCAGCGCAGCATCCGGTCGTTGGGGATGTCGCTCCAGACCACCTGACGCCAGGCGGGCAGGTAGATCGGCCCCTCGGCCCAGCGGCAGCCGCTGTACAGGACCTCCAGGCCGTCATCGCCGTTCATGCAACGCCCGGTCCGGAACCGGTCGTCGAACATCTCGTACAGCGCGGGGCGCTCACTGGCCATGCGCACACTCCCCTTCGGATGCTGAATTTCATTCAGTCTTGAAGGGAGATTGCATGATGAAATATGGACATCGCAAGGTTAATCCGAACGGAGAGTTGTGGATCACACCTCGTCCGCAGGAGCCGGCCGCACGGTGCCCTTCGGTGGGCCGGCCGGTTCAGCCGGCCGCCGGGGTGAAGCGCACGGGCAGGGACCTCGGCCCGCGGGTGAACACGCCCTGCTCACGGGGGACGAAGCCGTCGGCGAGGCGCAGGTCCGGCATGGCGTCCAGCAGTTGGCCGACTCCGGCCCTGACCTCGGCCCTGGCGAGCAGCGCGCCCACACAGAAGTGCCGGCCGAGCGCGAAGGCCAGATGGTCGGCGGCCGCGGAGAACGCCGTCGTCGCGGTGAGGTCGTCGCGGAAGATGTCGAAGCGGTCGGGGTCGCGGTACCGCTCGCCGTCGCGGTTGGCCGCGCCGATCAGACAGGTCACCGTGGCACCCGCGGGGATGGTGCCGCCGCTGACGGTGACCTCCGCGGCGGTCTGCCGCATGATCATATGGACGGGGGGTGTGAAGCGCAGCGTCTCGGCGAGGGCGCGGTCGATGAGGCTCCGGTCCTCGCGTACCGCGGCCAACTGGTCAGGGTGGACCAGCAGATTGGCGAACATGCCGGCGATGGCCTTGTCGGTGGTCTCACCGCCTGCCGCGAGCAGCAGGCTGCAGAACGCCTTGATGTCCTCGTCGCTCATCCGCACGCCGTCCACCTCCGCCGCGCAGAGCGTGGAGAGCAGGTCCTCACCCAAATTCTCGCGGCGCTCCTGGATGATCGGGATCATGTACTCGGCGAACTCGACGCGGGTCCGCTCACCGGCCGCGGCGATGTCGGGGTCCCTGGCGAGATTGCCGAAGTAGGCGACGACGGACGTGTACCAGCCGTGGAAGCGGTCGTGGTCCGCCTTGTCCAGACCCAGCATGTCGGCGATGACATTGACGGGGAACCGGGTGGCGAAGGAGTCGACGAGATCGACCTCGCCCTTGTGCCGGAAGATGTCGATCAGCTCACGGGCGTTGCTCTCGATGACCGGCAGGAACCTGTCCCTGAGGTCGCTGCCCCGGAAGGCGGGAGCGACGAGCGCCCTGCGCACGGCGTGCTCCCGTCCGCTGAGCTGCACGATCGTCTTTCCGTGGACGGGCTCGAGCTGCCAGTCGTAGTTCTCGGTGGTGAACACCGACTCCTTGTCCTTGAAGGCGCGCTCCACGTCCTCGTAGCGGGAGACCAGATAACTGCCGGTGGGTTCGTGCCAGATCAGCGGGGCGTACTCGCGCATCGCCCGATAGGCGGGGTAGGGGTCGGCGGCGAACTCGGGCGACAGGATGTCCGGGATGTGCTGTTCGGTGGCCATGGGGCTCCCTCGTCAGCAACGGGCAATGCGCGAAAGGCTATTGAGCCGCCGACGAGGACGACAGACGGCAAGGCGGCGCGCACGGGTGCGCCTCCGCGCGCGAACCCGCGCCCCCTGCCGCACGTCGCGGGATCGAGGGGCTTACGGTGCAGGTAGGCGCGGGACGACCGGTGAGGCACGAGGGAGCAGGCATGACGGAGCGGGCATTGGTTGCGGGTGTGGGCGGCAAGGAGCCCGACGTCGCCCCGGAGGCGTTCACAGCGCCGACGTCGGTCGTGATGGGTGACGTGACCGTCGCCGCGGGGGCGAGTGTCTGGTACCAGACGGTGCTGCGCGGCGACTGCGGGCCGATCGTGATCGGCGCGGGGAGCAACATCCAGGACAACTGCACCGTCCACAGCGACCCCGGCTTCCCCGTCACCGTGGGCGAACGTGTCTCGGTCGGCCACAACGCGATCCTGCACGGCTGCACGGTGGAGGACGACGTCCTCGTCGGCATGGGAGCCACGGTCCTCAACGGGGCGCACATCGGCGCAGGTTCGCTGATCGCGGCACAGGCCCTCGTACCGCAGGGCATGCGGGTGCCGCCCGGCTCCCTGGTGGCGGGGGTGCCCGCGAAGGTGCGGCGGGAACTGACGGAGGAGGAGCAGGAGGGCATCAAGCTCAACGCGGCGGTCTATCTGGACCTGGCCGCCCAGCACCGGGACGCGCACAAGGACTGAGGTCCGAGAGCCCGCCGCGCGGGAGCGGGGCCCGCACAGGCCGAGGCGGCGCGGGGCACACGTCGGGCCGTGCGTCACGGCGCGCGAAAGGCCGCCCGGTCACCTCAGGGGTGCCGGGCGGCCCGGTGCGTTGCGGGGCCGCGCTCAGCTGTTGGGGCGCAGGGTCCAGACGATGTGCATCTCGCCGGTCACCGCACCATCGGCGCGCTGGATGGCGACCGTGACGGGGAACTCGGGGCGCTCCCCCGCGTCCAGTTCCTTGACGACGTCGGCGACGGGGCGGCCGAGCGTCGCGGTCGCCGTGAGGACGCCCTTGGCGAGCTTCTTGTAGCTGGTCTCCGCCTTCACCGGAAGCGGCACCGAGCGGCCCAGCTGGTCACCGAACGCGGCCAGGACGACGGCGCCGCTCGCCGACTCGGCGAGGGTGAACATCGCGCCGGCGTGCGGCCCGCCGACATGGTTGTGGTACTCGGGCTGGTCCGGCAGCCGGAGCACGGCTCGCTCCGCGGTCGTCTCCAGGTACTCGAGATTGAGGGTCTTGACCATGGGGACGGTGGCGGCGAGCAGTTCGCCGATGGACATCTGGTCTGCGCTCATGCCGGGATGTTACCCACGAGTAGGCATTCTTGGCCATCCCCGGCGGGCCCCGGACGTGGAAGAGCCACGGCCGCACCTCTATGGTTACTGGCCATGTGGCCAGGACAGCAGCCGCCCGGGGGCGAGCAGAACCCGCAGGACCAGAACCCGTACCAGCAGCCGGGGTACCAGCAGCCGAATCCGTATCAGCAGCCGGGATACCAGCAACCGGGGTACCAGCAGCCCAATCCGTACCAGCAGCCGACCGTGCCGCAGTACGCCGTGCCCGGCCAGACGCCGGGAGCACCGCAGCCGGCGGGTGACGACAAGAAGAAGACGACGATCATCGCGATCGTGGCGGCCACCGCGGTGGTCGCGACCGCCGTCGTGACCGGCATCGTCGTACTGCCGGACGACGAGAAGTCGTCGGGCAAGAGCGGCGACGTCGCCGCCTCGAAGCCGGCCGACCCGAACGCCTCTGAGAAGCCGAAGGGCTCAGAGGAGCCGGCCCCGGCGCCGACGGGCAACCCGCGCGGCGGCGAGGCCAAGCCCACCATCGCGGGCTGGAAGGTCGTCACCAACCCCAAGCACGGCACCCAGTTCGACGTGCCGGCGGAGTGGGAGGTGGCGAGCTCCGGCATGGCCACCGGCTTCGAGGACGAGAAGAAGGGCGACGGCTCGCCCGCCGTCGTCATGTCGGCCCCGGCCCACCTGAAGAGCAAGTGGTGCCTTTTCGACTCCGACAAGGACGGCAGCGAAGAGGACTACGGGCTGGCCAGCACCGGCACCAAGGGCGGCAAGGGCGCCAAGAGCACGGCGGAGGCGGCTTACAACGAGGCCGGCAACTGGGCGTGGGCCGCATACGCGCAGACCGAGCCAGAAGGCACGGTCAAGATCACCAAGGCAGAGGACTACACGACCAAGTCCGGCCTCAAGGGCAGCGTCTCAACCGCCACGGCCAAGGGCGTGAAGAAGGACAACAAGTGCGAGACCGACGGTAAGTCGATCGCGTTCAGCTTCAAGAACACCAAGGGCGACTTCGCGAGCTGGGTGCTGTACTCCAACACCGGCGTGCCGGGCGAGGTGCCCGACGCCACGATCCAGCAGATCCTCAGCACCGTACGGCTGGCCGGCAGCTCGGGCTGAACCGCTGACCGGCTTCCACGGGCAGCGGCCCAACAAGTCGTTTGGCAAGTCCGGGCGGCACCAGGGATAGTCCTCCGGTGACATCTCCCGCTGCCGCGCCACGCCGCACATCGCGCCGCCCCGAGTGGGCGGGCCGCAACTACACACTGCTGACCGCCGCCGCGATCATCACCAACCTGGGAAGCCATGGTGCGCTGATCGCGGCGGCGTTCGCGGTGCTTCAGGCGGGCGGCGACGGCGGGGATGTCGGTCTGGTGGCCGCAGCCCGCACCCTCCCGCTGGTGCTGTTCCTGCTCATCGGCGGCGCGATCGCCGACCGGCTTCCGCGGCACCGGGTGATGGTCGCAGCCAACGCCCTCAACTGCGTCTCGCAGGCGCTGTTCGCCTTCGTCGTACTGTCCGGCGAACCGCAGCTGTGGCAGATGATGCTGCTGACCGCGCTGTGCGGCACCGGCCAGGCGTTCTTCAACCCCGCCGCAGAGGGCATGCTGATGTCCAGCGTCAGCGGCGAGCAGGCGAGCCGGGCCTTCGCACTGTTCCGGATGGCCATGCACGGCGCGGCCATCGGCGGGGCAGCACTCGGCGGCGCGATGATCGCCGCGATCGGACCGGGCTGGGTCCTCGCCGTGGACGCCGCGGCCTTCGCGGTCGCGGGCGCGCTGCGGGCGTTCCTGGACGTGAGCCACATCAGACCCCGGGAAGCGGGCGGCGGGCTGCTCGCCGATCTGCGCGACGGCTGGAAGGAGTTCGTCGCCAGACCGTGGCTGTGGGCGATCGTGGCCCAGTTCTCGGTGGTCGTCGCCGTCGTGGGCGCGGCCGAGTCCGTCTACGGGCCGCTGGTCGCCAGGGACGAACTCGGCGGCGCGGCGCCCTGGGGCGTGGCGCTCGCGGCGTTCGGAGTGGGCACGCTCGGCGGGGCACTGCTGATGATGCGGTGGAAACCGCGACGGCTGCTGCTCGCCGGGACGCTGTGCGTCTTCCCGCTCGCGGCGCCGTCCGCTGCCCTCGCGGTGCCGCTCCAGGTGGAGGGCCTCGCGGTGGTGATGTTCGTCAGCGGCGTGGCGATCGAGGTGTTCGGTGTCGCCTGGATGACCGCGCTGCACCAGGAGATCCCCGAGGACATGCTCTCCCGGGTCTCCGCCTACGACTGGTTCGGCTCGGTCGCGATGCTGCCGCTCGCCACGGCGCTCGCCGGCCCGGCGGAATCCCTCTTCGGGCGGCGGGCGTCCCTGCTGGGCTGCGCGGCGCTGGTGGTGGTCGTGACGGCGGCGGTGCTGTTCGTGCCGGACGTGCGGAACCTGAGGCGGCGGGGGGAGACGGTCGCCGGCGGTGGGCCTTCGGC
>NZ_JBSGZJ010000239.1:0-10688 GCF_053610925.1 Streptomyces sp. NPDC054847
GTGCGCATGATGTGCTGTTGGAGGAGTGTTTCGGGCCGGTCACGGTGGTGGCCCGGTACCGTGATCCGGCCGAGGTGGACGCGGTGCTGGGGCGTCTGCCGGGGAATCTGACCGCGACCGTGCACCTGTCCGCGGCCGAGAGTGAGGGGCAGGGGCGTGGTGGTGAGCTGTTGGCCCGGTTGACGCCGCTGGCGGGCCGGGTGCTGGTCAACGGCTGGCCGACCGGTGTCGCCGTCGCCCCGGCGCAGCATCACGGCGGCCCCTATCCGGCCACCACCTCCACCTCCACCTCCGTCGGCGCCACCGCCATCGAACGCTGGCTCCGCCCGGTCACCTACCAGAGCACCCCGCACGCCCTGCTCCCGCCGGAACTGCGCGACGACAACCCGCTCGGACTTCCCCGGCGCGTGAACGGCCGCCTGCAACACTGACCCGCATGGAACTGAAGCTGCCCGACCTCCCCTTTCCCCTACGGGCATACGGGCCCGAGGCCGACTGGTCCTACGACGACGGTGTGCTGACCGCCTGGGCCGGCCCCCGCCAGGACCGTTTCGTCCCGCCGACCGGCCATGCCCTGGAACCGGCCTCCGACGCGCCCCGCCTGCTCGGCGCGCCGGAGGGCGACTTCCAGCTGATCGCCCGCGTCAAGGCCGGATTCGCCGCGGCCTTCGACGCGGCCGTGCTCTACCTGCACGTCACCGAGCAGGAGTGGGCGAAGCTCTGCCTGGAGCTGTCGCCGGACAGGCCGACGGTCTGCACGGTCGTCACCCGCGGCCACTCCGACGACGCCAACTCCTTCGTCGTCGACGGTGACAGCGTCTGGCTGCGCATCAGCCGCACGGGCAAGGCGTTCGCCTTCCACGCCTCCACCGACGGCGAGCAGTGGACCTTCGTCCGCATCTTCACGCTCGGCGACGAGGACCGGGCCGGCGCGGCACTGGTCGGCTTCATGGCCCAGTCCCCGGTGGGCGAGGGCTGTGTGGTCTCCTTCGACCGCATCGAGTACCGCGACAGCTGGCCGGAAGGGCTGCGGGACGGCTCCTGACGCCCGGGAGGCGCCCCTCCCGGGCGTCTCACGCCGGCGTCAGCACCGGCGGTCGTCCCGTCGTCCAGACGGCCTCGACCGCCATCCGGCTGAAGCGCCAGCCCTCTTCGGTCCGGCGAAGTTCGGCCTCGTAGCGACCGCCGACGGTGAACAGCGGATCGTCACCCTCGTGATGGATGTGGACCATCAGCGCGTTCCAGGACGCCCTGGCCGTGTCCCGCCCTGCGTCGACGTCGGTCAACAGGTCGGAGGCCATGTGCTGGGTGCGGGCGAACCTCTTGAGAGCCTTCTCCGTGCCGCGCACGGCCTCGGCGCCCTCGAACACCCCGACGGGGGCGACCATGCGCGCGTCGTCGGTCAGATAGTCGCGTGCCCAGCCCGACGGGAATGCCCGCTCGTCCATGGCCCGGAAGAAGCGGGTGACGAGCAGGCCGATCTCGATGTGATCCTGATGAGTGGTCATGCCGTGAGCGTTCACCCTCAACCGCGGTCGAGGTCAAGGGAGCCCGAGCGCTTCGAGTACGGATCTGCAACCGCGCCCGCCCGCCGTCGCGTCCCCTGGCACATGATCAGAACTGCCACGCTCGTGGACCTCGACGCCATAGCCGTCCTGCACGCAGAGGCGCGTGCCACCTACTACCGGGGCCACATCCCCGAGGAGGACTTCGACGGCCCGGCCGAGCGTGCCCGCACCCGGGCCGGCTGGGAGAGGGCGATCAGGCAGGGCAGGGTGCTGTGCGCGGAGCGGGACGGCGTCGTCGCGGGCACGGCCGCGTTCGGCGAGGTGGACGGCGTCATGACGCTCTCGCAGCTCCACGTCGCCCCCGCGCGCTGGCGCGCCGGTGTCGGGACCGAGCTCCACGCCGCCTGCGTCGAGGCATGGCGGCGCGCCGGCGTGCCGGAGGCCCGCCTCGAGGTCTTCCAGGAGAACGAGCGGGCCAGGGCCTTCTACACCCACCACAGCTGGTACCCGGACCCCGACGAGCCGCTCGCCGGGAACCACCTGGTCCTCCGCTTCACGGTGCCGGCGGCCGAGCGGGGGCAATGAGCCGAAGCGGCTGTGCTCACCGGGCACCTGCCTGCCGCCGACGGCCGCGCGGCAGGCAGGCCCATGCCCGAGCGGTCCTGCCGTCCTCACCGCCCACCGACGGCGAACCCCTGACCGGGAGGGGCTCGACCGGCCGTCGGCCCCGTGGGACCTCAGCGGCATCCCGCGGAATGGGACGGGCCCGTCGCCTGTTGAGGTGCCTGCGGAGGCGCCCCGGCCCGTCCGTCCCGTCCCACCCCGCCCGGCGCCGCCGGCCGGCACGAACCTGGAGTGATGAAGAAGCATGCGCGTCGAGATCTGGTCCGACATCGCCTGTCCCTGGTGCTACATCGGCAAGGTCCGTTTCGAGAAGGGACTCGACGCCTTCGCGCACCGTGACGAGGTCGAGGTCGTGCACCGCTCCTTCGAACTCGACCCCGGCCGCGAGAGGGGCGACACCGCTCCGGTCGTCGACATGCTCGCGAAGAAGTACGGCCGCACCCGCGAGGAGGCGCTGGCCATGGAGGAGCACGTGGCGTCCAACGCCCGCTCCGAAGGGCTGGAGTACCGCGTCGAGGGCCGCGACCACGGCAGCACCTTCGACATCCACCGGCTGCTGCATCTCGCCAAGGCCCGCGGCCGCCAGGACGAGCTGCTCACTCTCGCCTACCGGGCGAACTTCGCGGAGGAGCGGTCCGTCTTCGACCCGGCCGTTCTCGTGGCGCTCGCGGTGGAGGCGGGCCTCGACGAGCAGGAGGCACGCCGGGTCCTCGCGGATGTGAGCGCCTACGCCGACGACGTACGCGCCGACGAGCGGGAGGCGGCGGAGCTGGGGGCCACCGGCGTGCCGTTCTTCGTGTTCGACCGGCGGTACGGGGTGTCGGGCGGGCAGCCCGCCGAGCTGTTCACGCAGGCGCTGGAACAGGCCTGGCAGGGGCGGGAGGTCACGCCCGCCGACGCGGACGCGGCCGTCTGCGACGCCGACGGCGCCTGTGAGGTCCCCGCGGCGGCCGACGCCGCCCGGCCGGCTTCGTGAAGCGCCGCTGAACGGTTCTGTCCAGCAAGGCGTAATTGACCCGCAGGGCACGGGACCGCAGGGTGATCCCATGGAGACGCAGATCCTGGAGCCCACGGCCGGTGGCGAGTTCGCGCCCACGACGACGTACCTGAACACCTCGAGCTGCGGGCTGCTCCCGCGCCGAACGGTCCGTGCGGTGGCGGCGCTGGCGCAGGAGCTGGCCGACGGACGGCCGGGCGGCGCGGGCGACTTCTCGGCCGTGACCGCCGTCCGCGAGTCCTTCGCCCGCATCGCCGGCGTGCCTCACGAGAGGGTGGCCGTCGGCGGCTCGGTCTCCGTCCATGTGGGGCTGATCGCGGCTTCGCTGCCGCCGGGCTCCGAAGTGCTGTTCCCCGAAGGCGAGTACGCCTCCGTGATCACGCCGTTCACCGTGAGGGGCGACCTCAAGACGCGGTTCGCGCCGCTGGAAGGGCTGGCCGACGCGGTCCGCCCCGGCACCGCGCTCGTCGCGTTCTCGTCGGTGCAGTCCGCCGACGGCAGGGTCGCCGACATGGCGGCCGTGCGCGCCGCCGCCGCGGCGCACGGGGCCCGTACGCTCCTCGACGCCAGCCAGTCGGCCGGCTGGCAGCCGCTGACGGCGGGGGACTGGGACTACACGGTCACCGGCGGTTTCAAGTTCCTTCTCTGCCCGCGCGGGGTGTCCTTCCTGACCGTGACGGAGGACGCGCAGGAGGCGCTGCCGCCGCTGCACGCGGGCACCTTCGCCGCCGAACGGCTGTGGGAGACGACGTACGGCCCGATCGAGGAGACCGCCACCTCGGCCCGCCGCTACGACGAGCCACCGGCCTTCCTCTCGTACCACGGCGCCGAGCAGTCGCTCGCCCTGCTGGAGGAGATCGGCATCGACGCGGTCCGGGCCCACGACACCGCGCTGGCACGGCGGTTCAGGGCCGGTCTCGTGGAGCTGGGCCACGAGCCGGTGCCCGCGCACTCGGCGATCGTGGCCGTGCCCGGCCTCGGCCACCGCGCCGGCGAGCTGGCCGGGGCCGGGATCCTGCTGTCCGAGCGCGCGGGCAACCTGCGTGCCTCGTTCCACCTCTACAACTCGCCCGCCGACGTGGAACGGGTGCTGGACCGCCTCGCCGGTTAGGTCCAGTCCGGGCGATCTTGGAACCGTTCATGCACCTGCCGCCCGACGTGTGCACACCCACGGGGATGGGACAGCGCTGCGTTCCGGATGGTGCGGAATCCGGACGGTCGGCTGCCGGTCGGGAGTATCGAATTCACGGGCATAATGCTGATCGACTCGATCGATGATGTACGAGGTGACCCTTGAGCAGGCTGCTGGATGCTTTCGAGACTTTGGTTTCTCCTAGCTATCGCATCTTTGGGCTGGTTGACACGAGCGTCGACACCTATTCACCGCAAGCGGATCGAACGAAATGGCTTCTTTCCGCACCCGGCATGGTTTATCTGCAAGTGCCGCCCCAGGTGATTCGGGCGTCGGTGCGATTGGAGAGCTGGTCGGCGGCCCCTCCGGCGGACGACGCTCCGTGGTCCGGTGCGGAGGAAGTGGAGGTTCAGCTCCCCGGAGGTGACCTCGCGCTGGAGACCATCGACGGGGGGCAGCAGGAAGTTCCCTTGATCCTGCCCTCTTCCGGCCTGTACCGGATGCGATGGCGGTGGACATTCAATCGTGAAGGCGGACCTTTCACTTCTCCGTTGGCGGGACCCCGGGAACCACTGCCCATGCCACCGGGCCACGAAGACAAAATGAACGGCGCAGATCAGTACTGTCTGGTTCAGATCTGGCGCACGGCCGCCGGTGGCGGGACAGAGTGAAACGGGTGCGGGACCGGTCCTGTGGACCGGTCCCGCGGTATGGCCGACTCAGACGGAATGTCCCCGGTCAGTCGCCGATGACGATGATGAACGGGTCATGACTCAGGATTCGGTCATTGTCGTACCAGGCGCCGAGACGCCGCCCGGCTTCCTGATTCTCGTTCGAGTCGATGTAGCGGACGGAGAAGTCGTCGCGGTACGGCTCGCCCTCGTACTGGTAGCGCGCTGCCCCCTGGTAACTGGAGGCGAAGGGGAATTCGTCGCAGTCGCGCTGCTCTCCCGCCGTGGGTTTACCCGGCACGGCGGCGTTGTTGCAGGTGGAGGAGACGACGGAGCGGTTGGCGTCGTAGCGTGCCTGCTCGGACGGCCCGAAGCCCGGCACGAGGCGGTGCAACGGGTTGACGGCGCTCCCACCGGGCAGCTTCTTGTCGCTCTTCGTCGGGTAGGTGCTGCCCGGGTCGTCAAGAGCGTCGCCGATGTGGTCCGCGACCGCCGCCACTCCGATGTACGGCTCCACGGGAGCGCCGGGGTCGGACGTGTCGCTCCGGTCGTAGCGCAGCGCTGGTGTGGCATCGGGGAAAACGGAACCCGCCTTGGCCCGTACGTTGTAGGCGGCGCTGTCGAAGCGGATCTCCCCCTGCTCGCCCTCGGAAGGGATGAGCTGGGAGTAGCCGGGGACCGTGAACTCGAGGACCGGGGTGAACAGGCCCGTGGCGATCTGATCACCATGGGCGACATCGGGCAGCTTCGGTGCCAGCGACCACAGGTCGAACTTGGTGTCGCCGTTGTACTTCCACTGGCTGGGTGAATCACTGCGGCCCGTGTAGAGACCGGGCTGGCATGCGTCCTCGGCCGAGGGGTCGCCCGGAACGCCGATGTCCCAGCTTCCCTCGCACTCCAGCTTCGCTTCCAACTTCGCGCCGACCTTGTTGAAGTCGCCGCTGGATATGAAGACATCCACGTTGAAGTCGAATTCGGCGAACCGGGTCAGCGTGCTGCCGTCCAAGCCGCCGATCTGGCCTCGACCGATAAGGGTGTTGGTCGAGATGAAGGTGCCGTGCAGATAACAGCCAGGGGGCCACAGGCCACACCTGATCGCCGGCATGACCGTCAAGGTCTCCTGACAGTAGGAGAACCGGTTCTTGATCCACCCGGCTGCGTTGTCCGAGTCGTCGGCGTTGTGGCACTCGTCGACGTCGGCGATGTATTCGTACGGATCCTGGCCGTTGTTCTCGGGCTTGCGGCCGCGGTTGAATCGCTGGCTGGGAACGGTGTACGTGCGCTCCCAGACAGCCATGGTCCCGACGGTCGGCGCCGTTGTCGTCCCGGACGCCGCCGTTGACCCGGCAGGCTGCTCGGCGGACGGGCCGGTGCGCGGTTTGATGCCGAGCGCTTCCAGATTGCCGTCCCTGTTGAGGACTTGCTCGACCTGGGCGGGGTCGGCGATCAGCGCGGGATCGCTGATCGTGTAGGTGTCGCCGGGCTGAAGACTGCTGGGAACACCGGCGGCGGCGGTCTCCACGACGAACGAACGCCACGGGGACCAGCCCAGGTTGTAGTGGGTGCCGTCGTAGGCGTTGGTGCGGAACTTGTACATCTTGCCGTCGACGAGCTGCCCGTCCGGCACCTGCACGGACGCCCACTCGCCGGGCGTGACGAAGCCGGAGACCAGCACACCGTCTCCGGCGGGCGTGGTGATCGGCGTGTTGGTATCCGCGTCGTAGACCTGGAAGCTGCCGCTGACCGTGTCGCCGTCCGCGTCCGCGAACTTGTCCCTGAGCGTCGGCGTGAGGGTGTTGACGGCCCAGACACCGTTGTACATCTCGAACGGCGGACCGGCCTGCTGCGCCGTGCCGTCGGAGGGACGGTAGTTGTAGTTCACGGTCAGCTTCGGCTGGTTCGCCGTGGCGTTGCCGGAGTTGACGCGTTTCCAGGCGCGGGTGTCGTCGGTGGCCGCGCGCAGGCCCATGTAGCCGCGGGTCGTCTTCGCCGAGGCCCACGTCTGGACGAGGGTGTCGACGTCGGCGTTGATCCAGCCGTCCGGCTGGGTGGCGGTGCAACCGGGGTTGCCGCGGGTCTGGTCGGAGGAGTGGTACTGCTGGTTCCAGGTGGGCTGGCTGGTCCACCGGGACGCGGTGGATGCCTGGGTGGTGTCCCAGACGGTCCACGACTGGGCGGTGCAGTCGGTGTTGCCGGAGTGGAAGTTCCACAGCGCCAGGTTCGTGTCGATGATCAACGCGTCCTGGATGGGCGTGGTGTCCCAGTGGATGAAGGACCGGGCCACGCGGGTCGTGCCGTCCGCGTTGGTGGTGCCCGGATTGCCGAAGTCGAGCTCGGTGTCGGCGGACCAGTCGACCGTCTCGCCGCGCTGCACGTAGGTGTCGAACGTGGATGACAGGGCGGAGGTCGAGGGGTCGACCGTGACCGGATACTGCGTTTTGGGGTCGGCGAGGAAATCCGCGCTCGGCGTGACGACCAGGTCGATACGGCCGGTGCCCTTGTTCACGACCTTCATGTCGACTCGGGCGCGGCGGGTGTGCTCGCCGGACCGCTTGTCCACCGAGGCGTCCCACATGACCGGGGCGGGCATCGTCGCGCGCTGCTCACCGGTCTCGGCGTCGGTGAACGTCACCGACCCGTCCTTGTTCGCCTTGGCCTTCAGCCCCTTGGCCTTGACCGGCAGCGTGTAGGAATACGCACCGGAGGGCTTCTCGTCGATCTCCACGAACTGTTCGAAACCGGTCCGCGTGGCCTCGACGATGACGTCGGCGCCGGGCACTGCCTCCCGGTAACGGGCGGTGGTGCCGTTCAGCTCCGGAGCGGGAAGACCGCCCTTCCACTGCAGCGTCACCGCCTGGTCTCCGGTGCCGAGGGTGACGAGATCGCGCGGGGCCGCGTCCTTGGCGGCGGCCAGGGAGCGCGACGCGATGCCGCCCTTGCCCGCCAAGCGCAGCCCGTTGGGGTGCTCCTTCGCCTTCACGGTTCCGTCGGCTGCCCTGGTCAGGGTGACGTCGACCTTGCGCCACTCGCCGGCCCGCCAGACCCGCTCGGGGCCGGAAGTCAGCTCGGTGGTGAGGGTGCCGTCGGGATTGGCCACGGTGTAGGAGGTGGCCGTCGTCTCGTCGGAGGCGACGACCTTCCTGCCGGTCTTCTTCGCCTGGGTGACGGCCCAGGCCTTCGAGCCCTTCGGATGCTCGGCCGCCCGGGCCGGGTCCGGCTCCCCGTTCCCCTTCTTCGTAGGGGAGTTGGTGGACGTCGCGCCTGCAGTGGCCGGCCCGTCCGGTGCCGCGACGGCCGTCTGGCCGGATATGAAGACGACTTCTGCCGCCAGCACCACGGCTGACGCCAGAGCGATGCGCCCTCTGCGTCGTCGCGGGCGGGAACGCCCGGCTGTGTATCTGGACACGGATGTGTCATCCCTTCCGATCCTGCCGGTCGGCAAGATCAACAGGGAATCTAGGGCCGGGCTGTACACCGACTACGGGCGAAATCAGGGATTGGGCGTGATCATGAACACGGTTGCCCACATGAAGATGAGGCCTCGGTGAGGGCTTCTCCACAGTTGCGGTGATCTTGTGGTGATCGCGTCAGATCAGCCCTGGACGGATTGCGAACCGGCACTCGCGCCTGCCGTCTTCGAGGGCCGGCCCGTCGAGCCGAAGAATGCGGGCCGCATGGTGGTCCTGCAGGAACACACGCCGGCCACCCCGCCTTCGGGTCACTGCGCGATCAGCCGGACCAGCGGGACGTCCCGTCCGCAGCCGACGAGGCGGACGTGAAGGAGTGCGAAGTGTGAACTCATCGCCGCCTTTGAGCCCTTGCGCGGTCAGGTCCGTCCGCGGCGGCGACCGGCAGCCATCACATGGTCACGTAAGGGCCGTGCACCACCAGGACTACGGCCCTGCCGGCGCCAGGTCCGGCCGGGTGAGGCGCCGCTCCGGGCAGCAGCGCACGGGGCGAAGGCGGGTCGCCGCCGCCCGAGCGGGGGTCAGTCCCCGCCGCGGCGTTCCGGACAGTCGGCCGTCTCCGTGCACAGGTTGGCCTCGACCATGGACAGCAGGCGCGCCAGCTCCCGCCGGTCGTCCTCGCCCAGTCCCCGGAGCGTGTGCTCCTCCAGCTTCGCCCAGGCCTCCGACACGTCCGAAAGGAGCGCGCAGCTCCGCTCCGTCGCCTCCACGAGGACCGCCCGGCGGTCGTCCGGGTCGGGGCAGCGGCGGACGTGACCGGACTGCTCGAGGCGCTGGAGCATCTTGGTCACGGTCGACGGATCGAGGTCGGCCGCCTTGATGAGCTCCGACTGGCGCACCGGCCCGGCGTCCCACAGGCGCATCATCACGAACTCCTGGCCCGGATAGAGGCCCAGCCCCTTCAGCAGCTTGCCCGCGGCGATGCGGTGGAGCCGCGCCACCCGCGAGACGGCGTGGCTGACGGGGCCGCTGCTCGCCGCGTGCGGCAGCTGTCCGGTGCACGCAGGGTCGCCCTGTGCCTCCTCCGCTGTGGACATGGTGCTCTCCTCGGCCGGTTCTCATTGCTTCCAGAATATTACCTTGGTCGGCCAATGAATGCGCTACAGTGGCGTCGCAGCCGATTACTTGGCCGACCATATATTTTTGGGGAGCTCACCGTGACCACCGCATTCGACCCGATCCAGCTCGCCGGCAAGCACCTGCGCAACCGCATCGCCATGGCGCCGATGACCCGCAGTCGCGCCTACGGCCCCGGCCTCACGCCGACGCCTTCCGTCGTGGAGTACTACCGGCAGCGCGCCTCCGCCGGCCTGATCATCACCGAGGGCACCCAGCCCTCCGTGGTCGGCCAGGGCTACCCGGACACCCCGGGGCTGCACAGTGCCGAGCAGGTCACCGCCTGGCGCGAGGTCACCGACGCCGTGCACCGCGAGGGCGGCACGATCTTCGCCCAGCTGATGCACGCCGGCCGGATCGGCCACCCCGTGCTGCTGCCCGACGGGCTCGTCCCGGTGGGCGTGTCCGCCGTCGCCGCGCAGGGGCAGGTCTACACGCACGAGGGCCCCAAGGACTTCGTCGCACCGAGGGAACTGACGACGCAGGAGATCCGGGCGACCATCGAGGACTTCGTGTCCGCCGCGCGCAACGCGATCGAGGCGGGCTTCGACGGCGTCGAGCTGCACGGCGCGAACGGGTATCTCATCCACCAGTTCCTCGCGCCCAACAGCAACCGCCGCACCGACGAGTGGGGCGGGTCCGTGGAGAACCGCATCCGGTTCGCCGTCGAGGTGACGGAGGCGGTCGCCGCCGCGATCGGCGCCGAGCGCACCGCCCTGCGGATCTCGCCGTTCAATCCGTACAACGGCATCGAGGAGACGGACTCGGAGGCCGTCTACACCGCTCTCGTCCAGCGGCTCGAGCCGCTCGACCTCGGCTACCTGCACATCACGGAGGCCGTCCCCGGAGGGCGGGAACTCACCCAGACGCTGCGCAAGCAGTTCTCCGGGACGCTCGTCCTCAACCCGGCGACCGACGGGCCGACCGGCCCCGAGGCCCTCACCCTGGTCGAGGACGGTCTCGCCGACGTGATCGCGTACGGCGCGATGTTCCTGGCCAACCCCGACCTCCCGGCCCGCCTCGAGGCCGGCGGCCCGTACAACACCCCGGACCCGGCCTCGTTCTTCGGCGGCGACGACAAGGGCTTCATCGACTACCCGGCGCTGACCGGCTGACCTGCCGGTCGAGGCCGAGCAGCGACGCGGACGCGGGCGGGCCGGACTCCCTCGGGAG